>NZ_JABXEM010000103.1:0-34446 GCF_013372595.1 Myxococcus sp. AM011 | reverse complement strand
GGGTGAGGACGCCGATGACTCCGTGGCGAAACACCGCCACCGCCTCGGCGTGGGACTTCGGGGTGAGGCTCTTCATTTCGCGCGGACTTCCCGTCCCCCCCTCATCCCGGCATGGGCCTCTTGGGAGAGCAGACGCCTACCGTCCCGCCATAGGCAGGCCTTCGAGGACGGGGCATGTCGGGTGGGACGCACTTGCGTGCGAGGTGAGCCGATGGCCGCGGAGCAAGCCCCTCAGTGAGCGCGCTCGGCTCCCCGGAACGAACAGGCGGACAGCGATGGCGGTCCCGTCGAAGGGAGCGCAAAGGCGGCGACTGTCGTCGCCGCTCGTGCGGCCACCGCTCGCGCCGTCCAGTCCGTGGGCGCCGGCCGTACGCAGCACAGCAGCGTCCCGACTCTGGCCTCCCCGGCCCAGCGGCAGAGGGCATCCCAGCGCCCAGCGCTCCCTGGCCCCACCACCTCCCACGGACTCACTCGCCTGCGCACCGCCGCGGCCGGCAGCGACTCGAGGCCCCACAGGGCGAGCGCCCAGGCGATGGCCGCGAGCGAATACAGCTTCCTGGCCAGCACCTCCGCGGGCACTACCGTCTGCGACACGCCGCACGCACGGCAGCGGTAGCGTCGCACGCGCAACTCCACGAGCACGGGCGACGCGCCAGCGTCCAGCGGCCCGCGCACCTGGCGGCTCCGGCTGCCATGCCCATGAAGCCCCAGCGGCCCTCCCACAGGGCGGCTCGCCGCGCCGCAAGCGGCGCAGCTCGCCGGGCGTACCGCCGACACGGACGGCATCTGTGCCGCCCAGGACTTGACGCCGACGCGCGTCCGTACGACTTCTTGGGGGCCTCGCTTCTCTCTCACACGTTGAGCGGGGCGCTCGACCTGTGAGCGTGTTGGCGCACGCTCCAGGTCACCTTTCTCTCACGCGAGCTGGCGAACACCGCCGCGCCCCGTCCTCTCTGGGCCCCGTGGACTACCTCACCCAGCGTGGCGTGCCAGCATCCGGCTCGCTGCTGGACTCCGCGCGGCCTGCAACATTCCTTCCCGGCAACCAGCGCGCTCGTCGCGACCGCGCTCTCCATCAACCACTTCGCTCAGCAACACTGAGCATGTGCCGGGGCGCCCCTCTCTGGCTCGCCAGCTTCGACAGCACCTCAACCATCCGCTCGGAGCGGATGGCGCCCGCGACGTCGATGGCGAGGCACTCGCGTGTCCACTCGTCCACCACAATGAGGAATTTGAGCTGCTACATGTTGGCGCGGCGGTCGGAGACGAAGTCGTAGGCCCACACTTGGTTGGGCCCCGTGGTCGGCAGCGGACGCGGGCGGCTGGCCGCCGCTCGCCGCCCGGGCCGTTTGCGCGGCACTTGCAGGCCCGCCTTCCGCCAGAGCCGATACGCTCTGTCTGGACACATGTAGTGACCGTCTCGCCCCAAGAAGATGCAGATGCGACGTTAGCCGTACCTCGGGAACTGAAGGGCGAGTTCGCGCATTCGCTCCACGACAGGCTCCTCCCGCTGTGCCTTCTGCGACACATACCCCAGTGCCGAGCGCGCCACCCGCAGCAGCCAGCATTCTCGACGGGTGGACAGTCCCATGCACGGGCATCATCCACCTGCTGCCTTGCGCGGTGGCGCTCACCGTCTACTTCGGTACCTCGATATCCAAGTCCCTTGCTTCAGCCTCGTCGTGTCGGTGGCGTCCATGCCTCCGAAGCGCTTGTGCCACACGTAGACCCTAGGTTCGCTCCCCCGTGCTTCTTCGTGGGGACGGCCGCTTCGGCTCTCGCAGAATGGCGACCATCTGCTCTTCGCTGAACCGACTCTTCTTCACGGCCTGCCTCTCCGTAGTGGCTAGAGACGGCATTCTCTCAATCTTCAGGCGGTCCGAAACCCCGCGGCATGTCAGATGCATGAGTTCCGCCATGTACTTCACAACCACGAAGACGCTCACTGATTCGGTACGTCATGGTCACAAAGGCGAGGCCAGAGGCCCATCGGATGTCACCCAAGGTCCAGCCGATTGCACCAACTGAGGACGGAGCCTCAGGCTCCCCTGTCTGTCCATGATGTCTCGCCATGATTTCCTGCGGGGCTCGCTCGGGCTAGAACGGGGCAGGGGGCTCTCGTGGCGGCCGGACCCTTTCCGGTGGACGCCGTCACGCCATCTCATTGAACGAACGCTTTGGGCCGAGACTCACCGAGGGCTTGTGGGAAATTCCTGATTGTCTGAATTCAAATGAGCCTGTCTGCCGCGTCAGCCATCTCCCTCCGTTTTCGTCACCGGAAGAGACGGGTCCTGGCGGGATTCTTCGAGGCGCAATAAAAATGACCAGGATTTGCATCATCTTGTTTCGGCAGAGCGGTTCGCTGAGGGGGTATGGCTCAAAATGAGGTATTTCTTTTGTCGTCTCCTCCCCTCGTGGGTGATGGGACTCGTGTTGTTGTGTTCGCTGGGGGCGCACGAGGTCCAGGCCGCATGCTTTCCCCAAGGCGGCACCCAGGCATGTAACAGGGGCGCATGCGTCGGCACCCAGACGTGTGACGAGTATTGGAGTGACTGTTCATACTCCCCTGTCTCAACGCAGTCTTGTTCGGTCTGTGGCCGCTCCGGCTTCATCACGTGCGACACCGAAGGGGATCTTATCTCGGGCTCCTGTACGGCATATGGCGTGGAAGTTTGCAACAACTGCGACGACGACGGTGACGGTCTCGTTGATGAGGGACTTACCGCAGGTGCGTGTGATCCGCTGAGTAACGGTTGCTCCGGGACGATGACTTGTGTGGCGGGCGGTTGGACCTGCGTCATCCCCACCGACAAGAAGCTGACCTGCGGAAATCAGTGTGGCGCCGAGGCTTATCGGCAGTGCGGCACGGACGGCTCCCTGGCGCCCTGTACCCGCGTGACGGCATCGGCTGAAACATGCAATGGATGCGACGACAACAGGGACGGCATCGTTGACAACGCCCAGGGCCAGGGAGCGGACACGCTCACGACGACCTGTGTCGGCCCCAATGGCGTGTGTCCGGGGTCAACGAAGAATTGCGCCGGAGGCCAGTGGTCCAGCCAGTGCATCGCCCCCCCGGAGCAGTGCAATGGCCTGGACGATGACTGTGACGGCGCATTCGACGAGGGTGGCATCTGTCGCTCGGACCCCCTCACCTGTCAGTGTCAGCCCTGGACCTGCGCGCAGTTGGGGATGAACTGCGGCTCCGTGCCGAATGGCTGTGGTGGGATGCTCGAGTGCGGTGGCTGTCCTGCGGGGCAGTCTTGTGGCGCCGGTGGCCTCCCCAACGTTTGTGGCACGACCAACGGGTGTATTCCCGTAACCGTGAGCGAGGCCTGTGCTGGTAAGAACTGTGGCTCTGCCTCAGATGGATGCGGGGACAGCTATTCCTGTGGCACGTGCGCTGGTTATAACTCCTGCGGTGGGGGTGGCACGCCCGGTGTTTGTGGATGCACGCCTCTGACCCAGACGACCGCCTGTAACGGCAAGGACTGCGGCCTGGTCTCCAATGGTTGTGGCAATACCCTCGATTGCGGAACCTGCGACAGCCCGAAGTCTTGCGGCGGCAGTGGGACACCGAACGTCTGTGGCTGCACGCCGACGTCGAAGGTGGCTGCCTGCGCGGGAAAGAACTGCGGCCAGGTGTCCAATGGGTGCGGGGGCTTCCATGACTGTGGTTCTTGTGCCAGTCCGCAGTCTTGCGGCGGCGGGGGAACGCCGAATGTCTGTGGGTGTACTCCGGTGCCCAAGGTGACCGCCTGCAATGGCAAGAACTGTGGCTCCGTTCCCGCCGGTTGTGGTGACACATACAGTTGTGGAACTTGCACGGGTACCAACTCGTGCGGTGGTGGGGGCGCATCCAATGTCTGTGGTTGCGCGCCGATGACCAAGCTGCAGGCGTGTGGTCTGGCGGAACTGGAGTGTGGCTCCACGACCAATGGTTGCGGCGGCAGCATCATCTGTGGACCGTGCCCGACAGGCACCTTCTGCAAAGCCGGCGTGTGCGAAGGCGATTTGGATACCCGGAGGAGCCAGGACTCGTCGTCCGGCTTGTTCTCTCGATGAAGACTCGTGGCGATGGTCGAGGCCGTCAAATGAAGCGACTTCTACTCTCCGCATGGTTTGTGGCAATGGTCACTGGGTCCTGCGGCCCTTCAGATGTAGCGACGTGGGACCATCAGGAATCCCTGGGCAGCAACAAGGGACAGTTGGTGGAACCACCCAGCGATACCCTCGTGCCAACACAAGTTGGTGCGGACGGCTTCGTGGCGGAGCGAGTGACCGGACAGTCCGGGGTGAGCCCAGACGGCTCCGCCACCTATACGCTACCCCTGTGGCTGCCGACGGGCCGTGCGGGCGTCCAGCCTGAGTTGTCACTGGGCTATCTCAGCAGCGGCTCCAACGGCCCTCTCGGGCGAGGGTGGAGCCTGTCTGTGAGCTCTCGAGTCGTCCGCTGCGCCAAGACCCTGGCCCAGGATGGGGACGCCTCGCCCATCACCTTCACGAACTCGGACGCCTTCTGTCTGGATGGTCAGCGCCTGGTGTCCATCCAAGGCGCCTATGGGGCCTCTGATACGGAGTATCGCACCGAGGAGGAGAGCTTCACGAAGGTGGTGTCGCTCTCCACTGACGCGCAGGGCCCACTCCAGTTCAAGGTTTACCAGAAGGGTGGCCTCATCTTGACGTATGGCCTGCTGCATAGCTCGACGCTCGCTGGCCGGCGCGTCAGCGTCCGCCCAACCTGGGGCGAGGGCGTTTCCACCACCGTTGAGGGGCAGGACAGCCGTTTTGCCTGGTCTCTGGCGAAGGTAGAGGACCGCAGCGGAAACTCCATCACCTACCACTACACCGTCCATGGTGATGCCGCTGGCGTTGGGTATGAGCAGACGCTGGACCGCATCGCCTATACCGCCTCTTCCGTCGGAGCGGGGATGGCGGCCACTCGCTTTGTCGACTTCGACTACGGAGGGGATGTTCGGCCCGATACGATGTCCATCTATGTCTCGGGCCTGTCGTTGAAGATGTCGCGACGGGTGCGCGAGATTCGTGTGAGTGCGCCGAACCCCGCTGCGGTGGGGCTCGTACGCGCCTATCGCTTCACCTACGCACAGGATTCCCTGAGCAACCTCAGCCTGCTGCGGACCTTCCAAGATTGTGACGGTGCTGGGGCCTGTACGCGCCCCCTGACGTTCGACTACACCCAGAATGACCCCGGATTCGAGGAGGTAAATACAGGCCTGACGGACCTGACGCAGGGCTCCACATTCAACGGCCGCTTCTGGGTTCTCAACCCCGTGGACGTGGACGGCGATGGCCGCGACGACCTCCTCTACCGCACGGCGTATGACGATGTGGGACGCTACAAGTGGACCCTGCGCATGTCGTCTTCGTCGGGGCAGTTCACCGTGGTGGAGACGGGCAATCTCCCGCTCGCGTGCTGGGAGGCCCCTGCAGGGCAAGACGGACGTTGGGTGGACATCAACCTGGATGGTCGCATCGACGTCAGCCTCGAGGAGTACGAGAGCTGCGTCACCAGTCCCTCCCGGAGGCTGAAACACTTCCAGCGAACCAATCACCCCTCTCCTTCCTATAACTGGTTCTCCGAAACGGGAGACGACGGCCGCGGAGGGAACTTCTGGTACGCCGAGCTCAACGGTGATGGCTACCCGGAGTTGGTTCGCGAGAGTCTGGTGAATGGCTCCAGGCAACTGGGCTACCGGCTCAATGTGGGGGGGGCGCTCCAGGCGTTCCAGCCCATTGTGACCTCGGTCCGTAACGACAATGCGCAGATGGTGGTTGACCTGGAAGGCACCGGCAAGTCCAGCCTGCTCATCCTCGAGATGCAGGACAGACCCGGAGTTCCTGGCAGCTATGAAGTGGTGGGGGAGAAGTACTGGGCAGTGACGCTGCGCAACGGGACCTTCACGAAGGAGGAGACGACCCTTGTCCGGACGGATGTGTCGGGGAAGCAGTACTTCTTCACCGACCTGAATGGCGACTCCCTGCCTGACGCCTTGCGCGCGAAGCCCGATGGCACGGAGTTGGAAGTGCTCGTGAACACGGGCAACGGTTTCGCCGAGCCCGTAGCCGTAGCGCTTCCGCCTGGAGGCGGGCTCGGGAGCTTCACCCGGGACAATGGTATCCGCGTGCTGGACTACAACGATGACGGGCGCCAGGACTTGTTGTTGATGGACCGCGTGGGGGACGTGCGAACGGGGTTGGTGGTGCTCGAGTCCCAAGGCACGGGCTTCGCCCTGCGCCCGCTGCCCATCCCGGTGGGACAGGTCGCATCGACGCGAGGGTACAAGCTCTCTCAGGTGCTGGACTACAATGGCGATGGCCTGATGGACCTGGCTCAGGTCGTCGATGGCTCGTTGCGCCTCTACAAACGCAAGGGAACCAAGGCGGGGCTGCTGGCGCGCGTCAGCGACTCCCTGGGAGCGCAGGTCCAGTTCACCTACAAGCCGATGGTGGACTCCACTGTCTATACGCCGGGCACCACCTGCACGTGGCCGCAGCACTGCCTTCGCAAAGGTATGTGGCTGGTGGCCGAGCACATCTCCGACGCGGGGGACCACCCCATGCGCGTGAGGAAATACAGCTATGAGGACGGCCGCTCGGACCTGATTGGCCGTGGCTGGCTGGGCTTTGGCGCGGTCACCGTGCGTGAAGTGGCGGCCGGAACAGAGCTGCGCTCCGAGTTCGACAATCAGACACGGGTGGGAACCGCCTATCCCCATGCGGACAAGCCACTCAAGGAGGTGGCCCGCATCACCTCGGGCAACCGGCTCCATGTCCAGACTCGGCAGGTGACGCATGAGCACCGGATTCGAGCTGGCGTTGGCTCGGGGACGGTCATCACGATGCTTCCCGTGGGGTTGACGGAAGAAGTTCATGACCGTCAAGCCTCCGAGCCAGAAACTGCTGGGCTGCTGCGGCGGATGGAGAGCACGCGGGAATATGATTGGACCTACGGCAATGCCACGAGCTGGCGCGAGGCCGTGGGTTCGGAGGTGACGACGGGGACCGAGGTGTTCCACAACGACGCGTCCACCTGGCTCGTGGGATTGACGCTACACCAGACGGTGACAAACACCGTCAACAGTGCCTCCGTGACGAGGAGCCAGTCCTTCACGTATCAGCCCGGGACAGCGTTGCTGGCCAGTGAGTCTGTAGAAGCGGGCGACCCGAGCCTGGCGAGGACGACGACATACTTGAGGGACTCGGATGGACTGGCTCGGCAGGTTGTCCGCACCGCCGCGGGATTACCGGCTCGTACCACCTCCATCACCTATGACACGGTGGACCGCACCTGGCCGTCGGTGATGACCAATGGGCTGGGGCACTCGGTGAGCCTCGCCTACCACGGAGGCCTGGGCCTGCTCGCGTTGGAGGTGGACGCCAATGGGCTCACCACGCGCAAACAGTATGACGGGTTCGGCCGCCTGAGGAATATTGACGTTCCGGGACTGTCGGACACGACGCTCAGCTATGCGGCCTGCGCGGACAGCTCCCTCTGTGCTCTGACAAGCACGGTCCGGCGGCGCACCTCGGTCTCATCGGACGGGTACCAAGAGGAGGTCTCCACGGCGGACCGACTGGGCAGGCCCAGAAGCTTCAGTCGAAGGGAGTTTGGCGGGGGGCTGGCCACCACGACGCTCGAGTATGACGGCCTGGGACGCCTGTGGAAGCAATGGGTTCCGTCTCCGACGGGCTTCGAGCGGGTCGCAACCACCTTCACCTACGACAACCTAGGCCGCCGCCTGCGCATGGATTCGCCCGACGGGACTCATCAGGATTGGAAGTACGAAGGCACCAAGCACTCCAGATGGGACGAGAAGGGCAACTTGGTGGAGAGTTGGTTTGATGCCCAGGGCCGCCTGCTGCGCACCGAGGACGTCTTGGAGACCCGGCGTCTGGCGTCGGCCTACGCCTATGGCCCATTCGGGCTGCTGGCCTCCGTGACAAATGGGTATGGGCAGGGGCCTCATTACACGTATGACAAGCTGGGGCGCGTCCTCCAGACCCAGGAACCCAACTCCGGGACGCTGCTGACTCAATACAATGGCTTTGGCGAAGTCACGCAGGAGACTCGTGCCAACGGCGACACGACGACCTATGCGCGGGATGTGTTGGGACGTGTCGTCACGCGGACGGACCGGACGGGCGTGTCCCGCTTCACGTGGGACGTCTCCAGCTCACTGGGCAAGGTGGGAGCCCTCCTGAGCAGCTCGCAAGAGGGCGACCCGGGGTCCAGCCTGGATGACATCAGCGTCGTCTATACGTACGACGCGCTGGTGCGCCCCGTGGAAGAGACGTGGAGTGTGGAAGGCAGCGTCTTCGCCCTTTCCCGGACGTTCGACGATTACAACCAGTTGCAGCGGTTGTCCTATCCCTCCGCTGGGGGGCAACGCTTCTCGGTGGACTACCAGTACAAGCGATGGGGTGTCCTGGAGTCGGTGAAGAGTGCCGGTAGCGCGCAGACCTTCTGGCAGGCGCAATCGCGAAACGGGCTGGGACAACTGACGTCGGAGGTCTTCGGCAACGGGGTGGTCAGCCAGCGCCGATATGACACCCGGGGTCGTCCGCTGTTCATCGAGACCAAGGCGGGTGCCCAGGCGCGCCAAGTCCTGGCCTACGAGTACGAGACGAACGGAAACCTGCGCGGCAGGCATGACCGCGTGGGGGCAACGACAGAGGACTTCACCTACGACGCGCTGGACCGGCTCAAGAGCTGGACGGCCTTCCAGAATTGCGGCTCCACGGCTGTGGACTTCAACTACGACGATCTGGGCAACCTGTTGGGACGTTCGGTGCGCCAAGGGTCCGGGGAGAGCCTCTCGTATTTCTACGAAGGTACGGGGGGCGCGGGGCCACACGCGGTGTCGCGCTCCTCGTTGGGGGCTTACACCTACGACGCCAATGGCAACCAACTCACCGCGCCCGGGCGGACGGTGGAATACACGCCCTTCAACCTGCCCTCGCGCATCACCAGTGGCTCCCAAGACCTGACGTTCCGCTACAACGCCCAGGACAAGCGGACGGTGAAGCGCGCCTCGGCCGGGGATGTGACTTTCTATGTGGGAGACCTCTACGAGATGCGGCGCACGGCGGCGGGAGTCGCGCTGCATGCCTTCAACGTGGTGGGGGGGGATGGAGCTGTCGCGCATGTATCGTGGACGACGAACGCCCTGGGGCAGTTGGTCGCGCAGAAGACGCTCTACCTGCACAAGGACAACCTGGGCTCGGTCGACACGCTCACGGATGAGGGGGGCGCGGCCGTCGAAGTGTCGAAGTACGAGCCCTATGGCGGCAGGCGGTATCCACATTCGATGGGGAGCCCGCAGACGCGCGGCAACTCGCGGGTGCGTCAGGGGTTCACGGGACACGAGCATGACGAGGAGGTGGGCCTCATCAACATGAGGGGGCGCATGTATGACCCGAGACTGGGTCGCTTCCTGAGCGCTGACCCCCTGTTCTCGGGGCCTCGGATGAGCCAGGTGCTCAACCGTTACAGCTATGTGCTGAACAACCCGGTGCGATACACGGACCCGTCGGGTTTCGTGCCCCATGAGCTGCCGGTCATCATCTATGACAGTTGGTATGGAGGCTCTGCCATCGCGGGGGCACCTCGAGGGGGAGGCATCACTCCATCGAGCTGGTGCACGACGCCAGAGGAGGGCGCCGACTGCTATGAGAACATGGGCTCGAAGCTGCCACGCGAGCTCACCATGTCCGCGGAGTTCAGTTACTTTGTCATGAGGACTCTGCTCTCGCGGCCCGACATTCTCGAGACGGTGAAGGGCGCGCTGCTGGGGGCGATTGGCGGAGCTGTCCCCTTCCTGAGCCTGGCCTCTCCTCCCGAGGGGCAGACACGCGATTTCTACGTCGGCTACGCAGGAGCGCAGTTTGCGTGGGGTGGGGTCCGGTTGGTTGGAGGGACGATTGGGCTCTACGGTGGCAGTGCCGCCGCAGGGGCTGGAACCGCAGTGTCGGGGACGGTGGTTGGAGCACCTGTGGGTGCGACGGTGGCGGTTGTGGGCGGTGCCGTGGCAGTGACCAGCCCCATCGCCCTGGGACTTGGAGCGCTGAACATGGTGGGCGCCGCCAACGCCGTGCAGATGGCGAATCAGGCCGGGAGCGGTGGTGGTGGGGACGCCAGAGAGAGTGCCGCAAAGCCGGGAGGGCAGCAGACGAGTTCGAATCCAGGGAAGTCCATCGAGTCACTCAGAGATAGAATGGCGGAGCATCAGAAGAAACTCTCAGATTATCGCGCTAATCCAGATAAATTTGATAATCAAGGTCTCTTGAAAAATGCTCCGTCGGCTGAGGTGCGCCAGAAGATCATTGATGGGCGCATCAGGCACTTGGAGAATGAGATTCGCGCATTCGCAAAAGCCATTAGTGACCTAGGAGCAACGCCGTGAAGATCAAGGTCTCCGAGCTTCGACACGTGACGAACCTCTTGCTCGACCATCTTGAGCGGAGTGGACATTTGGAAGTCGAGTTCACCGAGGACTTCTACTGGAGCATTCCCGAGGATCGCCTGTACGCGGTCTACGACGAGCCCACCGGCTTCACGGTTGGGCAATTGTCGGACGACTGGGAGGAGTTGCGGCAGATCGGGTCGGGGCAGAAACCGCCCGTTGGCTATGGCTTAGTGTGGTTGTCCTCGCTGCTACGGCGAATTGGCTCGAAAATCATTGCGTAGGCCTGTCTTGATTTGTGCGGACGTGTCCCTATAGGTGTGTAGTTGGGGAGGAGTGGCGAAGGGGAGAGAACCTTTCCTTCGTCCCGTCTGTCCCTGCTCGCCATCTACACACCACTTGGTTGAACACGACCGCCTGGAGTGTGGTGCGGGGGGATTGGAGGGCGATGGAGTTCTTCGGTGTCGGGGTGGTGACGCTGACGAGCCCTATTGGCCATGTCTGATTTGACGGGCCGGGTGTGGCGCCCATCCTGATCACGCGACGCGCCGCACCTCCGCGCGTTGCGGCGCGAGTGGGCTTGACCCGATTCGGTGGACGGTTTCGCTAAGCTACTGGCCTCAAGGAATACTTCAATTCGAACTCGACTGGGCTGAAATAACCGAGGGTCGAGTGGCGCCGCTGCAAGTTGTAGAAACCGTCGATGTACGCGGCGATGAGGACACGCGCGGTGTCGCGGCTCTCGCAGCCATCGAGACCTTCCACTTCCCACTTCAGCGACGAGAAGAAGCTCTCCGCGACTGCATTGTCCCAGCAGTCTGCTTTGCGACTCATGCTGCACTGGATGCCGCGCTTCTCCAGCGCTGCGCGGTAGTCCTCGCTTGCGTAGGTGCTTCCGCGGTCCGAGTGGTGGAGCAGTTCGCCGGTGGGCCGACGCTGGTCGAGCGCCATGTCCAGCGCGGCGAGGGCCAGGTGTCGGTCAACGTTCTCGCTCATGGCCCAGCCCACGACACGTCGCGAGAAGAGGTCGAGAATGACAGCGAGGTACAGCCAACCCTCCTGCGTCCAGACGAACGTGATGTCCGTCACCCAGGCATGGTTGGGGGCGCTCGCGGTGAAGTCGCGGGCCAAGACGTTGGGAGCAAGGGGGAACGCATGCTTCGAATCCGTGGTCGACCGGAAGCGCCGACGCTTCCTGGCCGCCAGGTTCCTTTCTCGCATCAATCTCGCGACCCGTTTGCGTCCTACCATCTGGCCCTGGGCTCGAAGCTCGGCATGGACTCGGGGGCTGCCGTAGCGGCGCTTGCTGGCCTCGTGGGCAGCGGCGACATGGACGCCGAGTGCTACGTCACGTCGGGCCCGCGCAGACACGGGCCGCCCCACGCTCGCGTAGTAGCCGCTCGTGGACACCTCCATCACCCGACACAGCACCGCGATGGGGAAGGCCACCTTCTGCTGGGAGATGAACGCGAACTTCACGTGCTCTCCTTGGCGAAGAAGGTGGCCGCCCTTTTTAGGATTTCGCGCTCGACTCGGAGGACCTTCACCTCCCGCCGCAGCCGCGCCAGCTCTTCCTTCTCCGTTGTTGTCATCGCGCTTGTGGAGCCCTTGCTTGCGTCCACCTCGGCCTGCCGTACCCAGCCCCGGATGAGGCTATCGGCGAGCCCCAACTCCTCGGACAGCTGGCCCACGCTCCGGGCTCCCTCTCGCACCAGGCGCACCGTCTCCGCCTTGAATTCTGGCGGATGGTTCCGGCGTTCTCGCCTCTTCTTCTCGCTCGACATTGGACACCCCTTCTACGCGCTTCTGACTGAGCGCGGGTGTCCACCGAATCGGGTCAGGCACACAGAGGCTGGAGCCAGGCTGCTCAAGCTCTTGGCCACGTCCATCCCGCCCGCCGAAAGCCTGTGCTCAGTGTAGCGCACCGCGAAGCCGCGCAGCGCCTCGGGGAATGGCAATGAGCCACTGCGCCGCCCAGCCTTCAGCCGCTGCGCCTCCTGCCGGAACTGCTCCAACTCTTTCTCCAAATCCATGGACCACCTCCTGGCTTGTGTCCCATGGAGGTCTCACAAGAGCCTGGAACCCGTCACGACGGGGCACGGCGAACACCTCCGTTTCTTCCAACTGTCTTTTGGGTAAACGGACCGCCGTCCCGACTGCTCCGACTTGCGGTCCGCTCGGCCGCCCCCCTGGGGCGATCCGCTTGGCCGACCCTGCTATGAACTGCTTGGGTGACCCACCTGCAATCCATTACCCCGGTCCGTCACACCTTCCCGGCGCAATCCGTGCGGGCCCGAGATGTCAATACCTCTGGCGCACCTCCGGTCTACTACTTGCGGGGTATTCTTGTTGCGCTGGCCTGGAGCGCAGTGTTGCTCCCGTGCCAATCGCTCCCATGCTGTTGCCGTGCGCGGGTGATATCGCGCAGGTCCGACACCGTCAGTACCTGGTCAACGAGGTCATCGCTCCTGCGGATGTACGGGAGCAACACACCCTCGTTCGTCTCACGTGTCTCGATGATGACGCACAGGGTCGTCCCCTGTCTGTCTTATGGGAGCGCGAGCTCGCCGCTCGGGTCATCCGACCTGAACAGGGTGGATTGGGACCTCCCGCGCGTTTCGACGAGCCGCGTCACTTTGCCGCGTATCTGCACGCGCTCAAGTGGAGCTCCGTCACCGCCACCGACGCCCGGCTCTTCCAGGCGCCGTTCCGCGCGGGCATCCACTTGATGAATCACCAGCTCACGCCTCTCAAGAAGGCGCTCGAGCTGCCTCGGGTCAATCTCTTCATCGCCGATGACGTAGGTCTCGGAAAGACCATCGAGGCTGGGCTGGTGTTGCAGGAGCTCATCCTCCGCCAGCGCGTGGACCGCGTCCTCATCGTCTGCCCGGCGTCGGTGACGCTCCAGTGGCGCGATGAGATGGAGAAGCGCTTCGGTCTGCGCTTCGAAATCTTCAACAGCGAGTTCGTCTCCCGCCGCCGTCAGGAGCGCGGCTTCCAGGTCCCAGTCTGGGCCACGCACTCACGCTTCATCGTGTCGTACCAGACGCTGCGGCGCAGCGAGTACTTCGAGCCGCTGAAGACCCTCCTGGAGGAGAAGGGTCACCACAAGTCCTTGTTGGTGCTCGACGAGGCGCACGTCGTCGCGCCCGCATCGTCCAGCCGGTACGCCATCGATACGGAGACCACTCGCAGCATCCGCTCACTGGCGGAGCGCTTCGAGCACCGGCTCTTCCTCTCCGCGACGCCCCACAACGGCCACTCCAACAGCTTCTCCGCGCTGTTGGAGATGTTGGACCCACAGCGCTTCACGCGGGGCACCCGCGTCCGTGAAGCACAACTGGCGCCCGTCATGGTGCGCCGGCTCAAGAGCGACCTTCTCGCCCTGGGCAGTTCACAGCGATACCCCGAGCGGCACGTGGTGGGCGTGCGGCTGACGCATGACTCGGGGCGCTGGCACGCCGAGTGGCTCGCCCCGGACGGAAAGACTGTCGAGCAGCGTGTCGACCTGGGCGAAGCCTCCGCCCCGGAACTGGAACTGTCCCAGAAGCTCGCGCGCTACACGGAGCTCATGGGGCCCGGCACGAAGCAGGGACGACTGGTCTTCATCAACCTCCAGAAGCGCCTCCTCTCCAGCATCGAGGCGTTCCACCGCACCCTCTCCATCCACGCGGCGGCCTTCGGCGCGGGGGCGCTGGCTCCCGACGGCGGAGCGCTCACCGGCGATACAGCTCCTGAGTCCGAGGAGCACGGCGAGACGGACGACGCGCTCGAGCTGTCGTTCGCGGAGACCATCCGCGAGGACAGTCAGCATCTGTCCGCCAGCGTCCAGGCGCGCAAGCTCCTGGATGACATGCTCAAGCTGAGCGCCCGGCACCGCGCTGCCCGGGACGCGAAGCTGCGGGCCCTGCTCCACTGGATTCGCGAGCACCAATGCCCACTCACCCGAGGCGCCGCGTGGAAGCCCCGCCGGGTCATCCTGTTCACCGAGTATGGCGACACGCTTCGCTACCTCAAGGAGCAGCTCACCGCCGCCTTCGAGGGGACCCAACGGGGCGATGAGCGCATCCTCACGCTGACGGGCGGCATCGATGACGTGAAGCGCGCGGAGGTGCAGGCAGCCTTCAACGGCTCGATGGAGGAGTTCCCCGTGCGGGTCCTCCTCGCGACCGACGCCGCGCGCGAAGGCATCAATCTGCAAGGCCACTGCGCGGACCTCTTCCATATCGACGTTCCGTGGAATCCCTCACGCATGGAGCAGCGCAACGGTCGCATCGACCGTGCCTTGCAACCCGCGTCCACCGTGCGCTGTGGCTACTTCATCTACGGCCAGCGCGCCGAGGATGCGGTGCTCGACACCCTCGCGCGCAAGGTAGAGACCATCACTCGCGAGCTGGGCAGCCTGGGCTGCGTGCTGATGGACCAGATGCACGATGCCCTCGCCTCGGGCATCACGAAGCGCACGCTGGAGCGCCTCTCCCGCGCCGCGACCTCGACTCGCACGGAGGTGACGAAGCGGGAACTGGAGTCCCAGCGCACGCTCCAATCCCTGCGGAAGGAACTGGATGAGATTGGAGAGCTCCGCGAGCGCAGCGGCAAGGTGATGGACTTCAATCCCGTCCTGCTGCGCGATGCGCTGGACGTGGGGTTCGAGCTGGCCGGCGCGGGCCGGTTGGAGCGGGAGACCATCACGGAAGAGGGCCGGACGCTGGAGGCCTGGAAGGTCCCCGCCCTTCCCGCTTCGTGGAGCACGACTCTGGATTCCATTCGTCCGCGCCGCGTGCACGACGAGGCAGCGTGGGAGTGGCGCAAGCGGCCTCTGTCTCCCGTCGTCTTCGAGGCACCTCCGGGCGTCTCCAGCAAGCTCGTCCACCTGCACCTGTCCCATCCGCTCGTCCAGCGGGTGCTCCAGCGGTTCCTGGCGCAGGGGTTCTCCGCGAACGACCTGAGCCGTGTCACGGTGGTCCAGACCCGACGCGACGCCGTGTCGCGCGTCATCGTCTTCGGCCGGTTGTCGCTCTTTGGCGAGGGCGCCGCGCGGCTCCATGACGAGGTGGTCTCTGTTTCAGCAAGGTGGCTGGACGGCGGCGGCCGCGGGCACCTGAAGCCCTTCGCGGACGAGGCGGACCGCAAGGCCATCGACCAACTGGAGACCACGCTGGCGGAAGCGCCCGCGCTCTCCTCGATACCCAAGGCCGTCCAGAAACGGTTGCTGGCCAGTGTCGAGTCCGACTTCTCGAAGCTCTGGCCCGCCATCGAGGAACAGGCCTCGGTGCGAGAGCGGGATGCTCGCAAGAAGCTGGCGGCGCGGGGCGCGTCCGAAGCCAAGGCGCTGACGGAGATTCTCCTGACGCAGCAGGAGGCCATCCAGGAGGCCCTGGGCGCGCAGCTCGAGCTCGAGCTCGACGCCCAGGCCGAGAAGGACCAATGGAGGAGGGACAAGGCGCACCTTGAACAGCGATTGACAGCGCTTGGAAGGGAGCTCGTCGAACAACCTGAATCCTTGAAGGCCACCTACGCCGTGCGGGTCGCCCGCCTGGTGCCCGTGGGCATGGTCTATCTGTGGCCGGGGGCGCGCTGATGAACGGCCAGAATTATGGCGGAGACGTCGAGCGTCGTTATCACCAGACATGGATGGGGATGGCGCAGCCCATCGAAGGACTGGTGGTCTCCATCCCGGTCCTCGAGGACGCGCAGTGCATGCAGCGCCTGCCGGTGTCCGCGCAGTCGCGGTTCGTCCTGCTGGCGGGCCGGGAGTCACCTCGCGTGACGGATGTCCCACGCTTCCTCCGGGAGGTGCTGGGCTACACCGAGGATGATTTCACCACGAGGTTTCCAGAGGACCTCCAGCTCGATATCGCGGAGGGGCATCAGACAGTCAGGCCCACGCGGGGTCTGTTGCGACGAGGGCCTCCTCCCGCGAAGCCGGAAGGGTTGCCGGATGATTCCACGCCCATCAGCCGCGCCGCGGAAGGCTTCGCGCTCCTGACCTGGGAGCTGCCGGCCGGGTTGGACCTGGACAAGAAGGAAGACACCACGGGCGCGTGGTTCTACGAGCCCACCGCCAAGTTCGACCGCCTGCTGCGCGCGGCCCGTGTCCCCATCGGTCTGCTGTTCAACGGGGACTCCGTGCGCCTGGTCTATGCGCCCCACGGAGAGACGTCAGGGCACATCACCTTCCGGTTCAAGGACCTCGTCACCGCCAGCGGTCGTCCGCTGTTCGACGCGATGGTGATGCTCCTGCACGCGCGCCGCTTCTTCGGCGTGCTGCCCGAGCATCAGCTTCCTGCGCTCCTGGAGCAGTCACGCCGCCGGCAGGCGGATGTCACCGATGAACTGGCCGACCAGGTACTGGAGGCGCTCGGCATCCTTCTCACGGGTTTCGAGACGGCCGCTGAACGGGATGGCTCCCGAGCCCTGGAGGAGGCGTTCTCACGAGGTGAGGACCATGTCTACGGCGGGCTCCTCTCCACGCTCTTGCGGCTCGTCTTCATCCTCTACGCGGAAGACCGGGGCCTGCTTCCCGTGGACCAGGAGCCCTACCGCGATGACCTGTCGGTGAAGGCTCTTCACGCGCAACTCGTCGAGGACTCCAGTCAATACCCCGATTCGATGAACCGGCGCTTCGGTGCGTGGCCACGGTTGCTGGCGCTCTTCAGGTGCATCTACCTGGGCGCCTCGCACGACAAGCTGCGAATGCCGGCGCGGCGTGGACAGCTCTTCGACCCTGGCACGTTCCCCTTCCTGGGAGGCGCGAACTCCGCCGAGGCGGGCACGGATGCGCGGGTGCCTCCCATCGATGACGAGACGGTCCTCCAGGTCCTGGAGCGGCTCGTCTTCCTCAAGGGACAGCGACTGAGCTTCAAGTCGCTCGACGTGGAGCAGATCGGCTCCGTGTACGAGGCCCTGATGGGCTTCCACGTGAAGCGCCTGACCGGTGCTGGAATCTGCCTCAAGCCTTCGAAGGTATGGGTCTCCGCGGACGAGGTGCTGGCCCACCCCGCGAAGCGGCGCGCGACGTGGGTGGAAGAGGAGGCGGGCCTCGATGCGAAGGCGGTGAAAGCCCTGTCGAAGGCGCTGGAGCAGGCTTCGACACAGCAGCTGGTCCTGACCGCGCTGGAGCCGTACCGCGTGAAGGGGACCGAGACACGGCGAGCATCCCAGTGGGTACTCCAGCCTGGCGACGAGCGGCGACGGACCAGCAGCCACTACACGCCTCGAAGTCTGTCGGGCCCCATCGTCCGTCGGGCTCTGGAGCCTTTGCTCAAGACGATGGGGCCGCAGCCGCCTTCAGAAAGACTCCTCAACCTGAAGATCTGCGACCCGGCCATGGGGTCGGGTGCGTTCCTGGTGGAGTCCTGCCGCTTTCTCGCGGACCAGGTTGTCGCCGCCTGGACACGTGAGGGGGTGCTGAAGCGTGACAAGCACGAGGACGAGGTGATGCGGGCACGCCGGCTGGTGGCCCAGCGATGCCTGTACGGCGTGGACAAGAATCCATGGGCCGTGAAGCTCGCGAAGCTGTCGCTGTGGCTCGTGACATTGGCGAAGACGGAGCCCTTCACCTTCCTGGACCATGCGCTCAAGTGTGGGGATTCACTGGTCGGGCTCGACCTGGATCAGCTTCAATCGTTCCACTGGGACCCGACCGGCAAGAAGCAGTCGGAGCTGTCCTGGGCGTTCATCTCGAAGGCGCTGAACAGCTCGCTGGAGAAGCGCGAGAAGATCCTCCAGCTCGCGCTCGACCTGGAAGGGCCGAAGCGCAAGCCGCTTCAGTTGGACCTGGAGCCCGGCCGGGTGAAGGAGGGGCTTCTCCGCGACGCGGACACGGCGTTGGAGGACATCAAACGGATCGCCAATGCGTGCGTCGGGGCGTTCTTCTCCCATGGCTCGGACAAGGAGCGGGAGAAGGAGCGCGTCCGCCGGTTAGACCTGATTGGGGCGTGGCTGTCCAAGGCGAAGAATGGGGTTCCGCCTCCCATGCCGGCGGACATCGCGGCGTTCTCCGCGCCGTCACGGACGTTCCACTGGCCACTGGAGTTCCCGGAGGTTTTCCACGGGGGCCGGCCGGACCCACTCGACAACGAGCAGCCTAACAAGGCTGCATGGATCGATGGGTTCGTGGGGAACCCGCCGTTCGCGGGAAAGAACGCCATCATCGAGACGGGCGGAGAGAACTACCTCCCTTGGCTCCAGGCGGTTCATGAGGGTGCGCACGGCAACGCGGATCTCTCCGCGCACTTCTTCCGCCGTGCGTTCCATCTGCTGGGTGAACACGGCAGCTTCGGATTCATTGCCACCAACACCATCGCGCAAGGGGACACGAGGGCCACGGGATTGAAGCACCTGGTGGACCACGGCGGCCACCTCCACCTCTACGACGCCGTGCGCTCCATGAAGTGGCCGGTGGCTGGCGCCAACGTCTCCGTGGCAGTCGTGCACCTGGCAAAGGGGCTCGTCTCCGACCTGAAACTGGAGCCTCGCCTGGATCGCCTGCCAGTGAAGTGCATCAACTCTCGGCTACGTGGCAAACCTGAACGCCCGGATCCCGTGGCGATTGGCGCAAATGCTGGCAAGAGCTTCGTTGGGACGTATGTCTTGGGAATGGGGTTCGTGCTCAGCCCCGCGCAGCGCACAACTCTGGTCTCGAAATCATCAAAGAACGCGGCGCGCATCTTTCGCTACGTGGGTGGCGAGGAACTCAACTCCGACCCGAATCCCGAACTCGAAAGGCACGTCATCAACTTCGGGCAAATGGAGCTGAAGGAGGCAGCGCTATGGCCTGACCTTCTTCGCATCGTAAAGGACTTGGTAAGACCGGAGCGCATCAAGCTCAAGGACAATGCCGACGGCAAGCGGCGAAAAACATACTGGTGGCAGTATGGACGATACACTCCTGCCCTCTATGAAGGCCTCTATCCCAGATCGCGCTGCCTCGCGAGTTCTCGCGTGTCGAAGCACCTGATGTTCTCCTGGCAGCAGTCCTCTACGATCTTCAGTGAGGGCGTCGTTGTCATTCCAGTGGAACAAGACCACTGGCTTACGGTGTTGCAATCACGGGTGCATGAGGTCTGGGCACGGTTGCTGTCATCCTCCATGCGCAACGATCTTCGTTACGCACCGAGCGACTGCTTCGAGACCTTCCCATTCCCAGACTCCGCAAGCACCTCAGCGCTCAATGCGATAGGCGAACGGCTCCACTTCGAGCGCAGCCAGTACATGCAGGCCCACAACATCGGCCTGACGACGACGTACAACCGGCTCAAGGACAAGTCCGTCACCGACACAGCGACGCAGCGCCTGCGGGACCTGCACGTGGCCGTGGACCAGGCTGTCCTGGACGCCTACGGCTGGAATGACATCCAAGCCCCTCTGTACTGCGGCGCCACTCCCAAACAACTCGAAGCCTTCGAGGACGAAGTTCTCGACCGCCTCTTCGACCTGAACGCGCAGCGTGCTCACGAGGAAGCCCACCCCACCGTCCGCCGTCCCTCGAAGTCTCGCGCCCAGACCGCCTGAGCCCTCCCATGAATGTCCCTGACACGGGAGCGGTCCGCTCCCACCTCATCGATGCGCTCGAAGCAGACCTCGTGGGTCCGTTCCACAAGCCTCCAGGTGCTCCTGTCTCGGACGCACTCGAAGTGCTTCGTACACCACCGTCCCGCTGGTACCTGACGGGCTTCCTTGTCCCGCTCGACCAGGGCGTCATCGAGGATGAGCCCGACGACGAGGAAGACGACCTCGCCGCGGGCAATGACGAGGACAACGAGGAAGCCTCCCGCCCCGACCCGACGGCCAAGAAGGTGCGCCGCCTGCCCGCATCCATGGGCCTGTCCGTCTTCGTCCCCGCGGGCACGTCCCAGCTCACAGCCCATGTCTGCTGGGCGGACTACCAGCGCCTCGAAGCAGAGGAGCGCAAGCCGTGGAGACGTACCTTCCACCAACGCACCGTCACCCTGCACCTGAACGACGCGGCGCTGCGGGAAGGCCTGTACCTCCAGGACAGCGGGGGCCTGCGCCTGGAAGGCCACGTGGAGAAGACGCTCGAAGGAGAGCTCGCGGTCGCCATCTTCCTCGTCAACGCGCGCCCGCCCACCAGCACCGCCGTCGACCGGGACGAGGCCTATGCCTTCCAGACCCACCTCGCCCTGGAATGCGAGCAGGGCTTCGTCAGCCGACAGGACTCCAGCGACGCCAGGAGCGAGGACGACGACGACCGCGTCAACGACCTCCAGTTCCGCGACCGCCAGCGGTGGGCCGTGGGCCATGGCATCTCCGTGCGCGTCCCATCCACCTCCGTCCCCGTCACCCGCGTGGAAACGGACTGGCTGCCACGCGTCGAGGTGCTCCCTGTCGAAGCGCGGCGGATTGACGAAGTCACGGTGGGCATGGAGCAGCTCGCCGCGTTCACGACACCCTCGGAGGCCGTAGCGGCCCTGCTCCCCCTGGTCCGGACCTACCGTGAATGGGTGGCCACCCAGGCCACCATCGCTGTCGGCGGCGAACGCCGCGAGGAGACACGGGATGAACTCATCCGCAGGGCTCGACGCGCGGCCGATCGCATCGAGGACGGCATCCAACTCCTGGCTCGGGAACCTCTCGCCTTCGACGCCTTCCGCTGGATGAACAGCGTCATGGCCCAGGCGGAACGAAAGGTGCGGCAGGAAGAAGCGCCTCAATGGCGTCTCTTCCAGCTCGCCTTCATCCTGCTCAACCTCCCCTCCGTCGAGCACGAAGGCCACGCGGACCGTGAGCTCGTGGAGCTCATCTTCTTTCCCACCGGCGGCGGAAAGACGCAGGCCTACCTGGGACTCATTGCCTTCACCCTGCTCCTGCGCCGCCTCCGGGGTCAGGCCCACCTCCACGGCGGACTGGGCGTGGCCGTGCTGCTGCGCTACACGCTGCGGCTGCTCACCCTCGACCAACTCGGTCGCGCCGCGACACTCATCTGCGCACTCGAAGTGCTCCGCAAGCAAGAGCCGAAACGCCTGGGAGTCGTGCGCTTCTCCATCGGACTGTGGGTCGGCCGCTCCGCGACCGCCAACACGCTGGAGCAGGCCTCCACGCAAATCACCGAGTACAAGAACGACAACAGCGCCCGCGCGCAGTCTCCCTTCCCGCTCGCCACCTGTCCCTGGTGCACGACGCCGTTCGAACGGGAGTGCTTCATCCTCCGGCCCTCCAAGTCCAAACCAGATGAAGTGCTCGTCGGCTGCGCCAACATCGAGTGCGCCTTCAACCTGGGCCGAAACCCGGAAGGGCTCCCCGTCCTCTTCGTCGACGAGCAGATCTACCGGGAGCTGCCGTGCTTCCTCGTCGCCACCGTGGACAAGTTCGCCATGCTGCCGTGGCGTGGCGAGACGGGATTGCTCTTCGGTCGCGTCCTGGGTCGCACCGGGAAGCGCTTCGTCGGCCCCTGCAATGCCGCCGCGGACGTGAAGGCGGCGCTCGTGACGCTCCCGAAGGGGCTGCCTCCCCCGGAGCTCATCGTGCAGGACGAGCTGCACCTCATCTCCGGCCCGCTGGGCTCCATGGTGGGCCTCTACGAAGGCGCCGTCCTGACGCTCGCGCCCCGGGCGAAGCTGGTGGCCTCCACCGCCACCGTCCGCCGCTCCCGGCAACAGGTGAGTCGCCTTTATGGACGGGACGTCGCGCTCTTCCCTCCGCCAGGCGTGGACGCCTCCGAGACGTTCTTCGCCTCCGTGGGCAAGAAGGGCGCGCGCCAATACGTGGGCGTGGCGGCACCCGGGCGGCCCATGAAGGCCATCCTGCTGCGCGTCTATGTCAGCCTGCTCGCCGCCGCCGCGCGCGGCGAACAACTTCACGGCGCCGTGAGCGCGGACCCGTACCTGACGCTCGTCGGCTACTTCAACAGCCTGCGCGAACTGGGCGGCATGCGCCGGCTGGTCGAGGACGAGGTGCGCCGACTGGTGATGGACCGCGTCCGCCGTCGTCCAGAGGACTTCGACAAACAGGCCGAGCATCCCTGGTACCGGGGCAGGACCATCCGCGGCGAGCCCATCGAGCTGACCAGCCGGGAGAAGACCGCTGACATCAAGGCCTCGAAGAACCGCCTGGAGCTCACGCACGGTCAGCCCCAGAGCATCGACGTCGTGCTCGCCAGCAACATGATTTCCGTCGGCGTGGACATCGACCGGTTGGGACTCATGGTCGTGGCGGGACAGCCCAAGACGACCAGCGAGTACATCCAGGCGTCCAGCCGCGTGGGCCGCAAGCTGAACAAGCCCGGCCTCGTGGTGACGTGCCTCAACGCGGCCAAGCCCAGAGACCGCAGCCACTACGAGCGCTTCGGGACGTACCACGAGTCGTTCTATCGCTTCGTCGAAGCCACCTCGGTGACACCCTTCTCGGCACCGGCGCTCGACCGGGGGCTCGCGGGCGTGGTCGTGGCGCTGGGCCGGCTGCTGGGCACCTCGATGACGGCGCCCCTGGAGTGGAAGTCCCTGCAGGCGCACCGGGACGCGCTGGAGCAGGCGCTCGAAACCCTGGCGAAGCGCGCTGGCCGAGGGCTGCCCAAGGCGGAGTCGGAGCGCGCCAGCGGCATCGTGATGCAGCGCGCGCGAAGCCTGCTCGACTCGTGGCGCAACATCATCGAGCAGGCGAAGAAGGACGCCGCCCAGCGCGCGTACTCGCCCTACGACCCGGAGGGAAAGGGGCTCAAGCCCCTGCTGCGCGGCTTCCTGGACCCCACCGACAACCTCACCCAGGACGAGCTCAAGTTCGACGCGCCCACGTCCATGCGTGACGTGGAGTCCTCGGTGCACCTGTGGATTTCACGTCAACCCCTGGGCGGCTACCGCGCCCCGAAGGCAGCGATGGTGGAGGTAGCGCATGACGAAACCTAGGAAGTGGAACCGGGCCCGCTCGACGCGGCCGCCGGATGGGCGCGTGCGCCAGAGCCAGGTGGTCTCCACCTTCGGTCCGGGCAGCATGCTGGACTTGCTGAACGACGCGGTCCTCGTGGGCGGCCTGGACTTCTGGCGTCTCAAGGGCCAGGGCGAGGTGGTCAACGAGCCACGGTTGCTGGAAATCGTCGAACCGCTCTACCACCGCAACAAGTGGCCGCTCAGCAAGGAGGCCCCCTTCCGCAAGCCCCCCGCTGGGGATGAGCGAGAGCCGACGGAGTCCTGCGGCATCCAGGTGTATGAGTTTCCGCGCTGGTTTGTCTGCCAGAACCCCCACTGCCGCACGCTGGTGCGGGCCAACAGCCTGGAGCGTGTGAATCAGGAGTACCGCCATCGCTGCGCGGGTGTGGAAGCGAAGCCCGAGCGCTGTGTGCCGGTGCGCTTCGTCGCGGCCTGTCCTCGGGGGCACCTGTCGGACATCGACTGGAGCTGGTGGATGCACGAGCGCAAGCCTTGCGACGCCCCACAGCTCAAGTTCGAGGAGGGCGTGAGCGGTGACTTCAGTGACATCGAGGTCGCGTGCTCGACGTGCGGCAAGCGCAGGCGCCTCATCGACATGACCCACAAGGAGCAGCAGGACCGCTGCGACGGGGAGCGGCCCTGGCTGGGATTGGAGGCGCGGGAGCGCTGCGACGAGAAGCAGCGACTGCTGGTCCGCACCGCCAGCAACGGCTACTTCGCGCAGACCACCAGTGCCATCACCATCCCTGAACCGGAGTCGCTCCGGCGCAAGGTGCAGTCCGCGTGGAGCATCCTCCAGTCAGCCACCGCGGAGACCCTGCCGGCCTTCCGGACCATTGCCCAGGTGCAGGCGGCGCTCGGCTCCGCCTCCAACGCGGAGGTGCTGGCGGCAATCCTTGCGGAGCGCGAGCACACGCCCGAAGCCGTCCCGGAGATTCGCACCGCGGAGTGGCTCCAGTTCCTCGCGCAGCCCCAGGAGAAACCTGGCGAGATGCCCCGGGACCGCACCGAGGTCTTCTGGGCCCGGCGCATCGCTCGGCCCCAGGGGCTGCCCTCGCTGGTCGAACGCGTGGTGCTGGCGCGACGGCTGCGGGAGGTCCAGGCCCAGGTCGGCTTCACGCGGCTGGAGCCCCTGTCGAAGGACCTCCAGGGCCGCTACGATTTGGACGTGGCGCTCGCGCCGATGTCGCTCCACCGGGACTGGGTCCCCGTCACGGAGATGCAGGGCGAGGGCATGCTGCTGGTGCTCGACGAGCAGCAGGTGCATGCCTGGGAGCTGTCCGAGCCCGTGCTGCGGCGCGAGGAGGTGCTCCGGGCGGGATATGAACGCTGGAAGCAGGGCTCCGGTTCGAAGCTCCCCTTCCCGGGCGTGCGGCTCTATCTGCTCCATTCGCTGGCGCACCTGTTGA
The DNA here is from genome assembly GCF_013372595.1 of Myxococcus sp. AM011. Lineage (NCBI taxonomy): Bacteria > Pseudomonadati > Myxococcota > Myxococcia > Myxococcales > Myxococcaceae > Myxococcus > Myxococcus sp. AM011. The sequence goes on along the minus strand of NZ_JABXEM010000103.1, from coordinate 9,726 downwards.
TGACGGAGGTGGCGCTGGAGTGTGGCTATCCCGCGAGCTCCATCCGCGAGCGGCTCTATTGCGCGCCGCACAGCGACGCCGTCCCCATGGCGGGCATCCTGTTGATGACGGGCACCACGGGCGCGGAAGGCACGCTGGGCGGCCTGGTGGAGGAGGGCCGGCGACTGGGGCAGCACCTTGCCCGGGCGCTGGAGGACGCGCGCCTGTGCTCCAACGACCCCGTCTGCGCGCATCACGAGCCCACGGGCCGTGATGACCGCGACCTGGAGGGCGCCGCGTGCCACGGGTGCCTCTTCCTCCCCGAGTGCTCCTGCGAGCGCTTCAACCAGTACCTCGACCGAGCGCTCGTCGTGCCCACGTTGGGCCACGAGGACGTCGCCTTCTTGAAGACGCCGTGGACCTGAGCGGCGTGGCGACGCTGGACCTGGAGCGGCTGAAGGCCGTGGTGGGCACGCGGCGGCTCGGGTTTCCGTTGTCCCGACTGGCGCTCCAGGGAGAGGGGCTGGAGCGGCTGACGGGGGAGGTCGCGGCGTTGAACGCGCTGGGACGGGAGGGAACGCTGGTGCTGCTGGACACGGTGCTCGTGGAGCGGCGCGCGGGTGCCCGGCGGCCAGAGCTGGTCTGGACGGGGCCGGAGGCCCGCTGGAGCGGCGCTCGCGACACGGCGGTGGTGCTGGCGGACCTTTTCCACAAGGCCACGAGCACGGTGCTGGTGGCCGGATTCACGTTCGACCATGCGGCGGACGTGTTGGGGCCGCTGCACGCAGCCCTCCAGCGAGGCGTGAGTGGCAGGCTCTATGCGAGCGCGCCGGTGGCCTCGGCGTTCCTGCGGGAGCACTGGCCCTTCGGGCCGCCCTTTCCGGAGTGCCACGGCTTCTCACCCAGGAGGGGAGTCTTCGCCAGCCTGCATGCGAAATGCGTCGTGGTGGACGCACGGTGGGTCTTCGTGACGTCCGCGAACTTCACGAACCGAGGACAGACACGGAACATCGAAGTGGGCGTGCTGCTGGAGGACACGCACCTGGCCGCGGTGCTGGAGGCCCAGTTCTCCACGGGGGAGTGGTTCTCACGGGTCGCCTGATCCGGCATTGCGCCGGATGGAGTCCACGACATGAACTGCTGGAACTACGCGTTCTTCGACGTGTCGCCGACGAGGAGGTTGTCGGTGTTCGACGGGCCCTGAGCGTCACTTCCACCTGACCTGGGTTCTGCTCGGCGCTAGTGTGAGTCCATGCGTCTACAGCCTGAACATGTTGCGCTATTTCATGAGCGGTTCGCCGACTTCTATGACGGAGTGGTGCGCAAGGTCGAGCTTGAGGTCGGCGTCCCTTCAAGGACCTGCAGGATTGAAGTGCAGTGCAAAGACAGAGATTCGCGCTCTGGGTGGTCCAGGGTCACTTTTTCTGTGCGCGGCATGAAAGAGTTCAGGTTCGAGCTTGGCAGGACGACATTCGAGGTCCTGTCGGGTGGGGTGCAAATCGACTGGCAGGAGGACCGTGTGTATGTGGTTCTGGATGCCTACCCTGATGACGGCCCTGGCTTGCCTGACCTGGCGAAGAACACTGCCTATGTTGTCGGTGAGGACTGCGAATGGAGTTGCGTCGAGGAACTTGATGGCTGAGGGGGCGCGGCTCGAACAGATTCGCCTGTCGTCAGGGAGACCGTGAGGAAATCCAAGACCGGTGTCGAGCGCCGTCCCACCGGCCATCCGTTGTCCGGCGGCCCCTCCGAGTAACATTGACCGTCAAAGAGGAGGTTCAGGGGGATGGCCCTGAGCGTTCGTCTGGGAGAGCTGGCGTTGCTCGAAGAGGTCCAGAGCGACGTCCAGCGTCCCGTCGACAGCGCGGTTGACCCAGCGGACCATTCCATACGTGCCGGAGAGGGCGGCGTCGTGGAGGGACTGCAGGGTGCCCACGGGTGCGTCGAGCGTGGGAATCAGCCGCAGCACCTCGAAGGGCTTCGCGGCGCTGGAGCGGTGGATGCGCTCCACGGCGATGGCGCCCTGTTCGACGGCATCGTGCACCAGGTCCTTCAGACCACGTAGGCGAGTCATGCGACCTCCACTGCGAGCGACTCGCGCAGCCGCGCGTAAACCTCCGCGTGGTGGGCGAGCGAGACGTGGTCGATACCGGCGACCACCTTGACGTTTTCCGGGGGGAACAACGGGCTCGTATCACGAGGGCCGGTGCGTCCGGAAGCGCTCGCCAGAGAGACGACGCCGTCACCGAACATGGCCGACAGCCACTTTCCCTGTTGGCCGAGCGCTCCGACGATGAGGTGGTGGGCGATGCCCGGCGGAGGGAGCAGGGGCGTGCACGGCGACGTGGTGTCTTCCCAGTCCTGTCGGCGCAGGCGGGCGACACCGAGGTCCTTCACGCCGCTGCTGCGCAGGTCGACGACGTCGGCGACCAGGCGAGTGTAGGGATTGGGCACGGCGCGGAGGACCTGGGCGACGACGGTGCCCATGCGCTCCAGGGGGCTGCCGAAGTGGGGCACGCCGATGGAGTACGAGCGGCGCACGAGGGAGAGCCAGGGCAGGCACGTCTCGGAGGCGATGTGGCAGGCGCTGCGAAGGACGAGGCCGCCCATGCTGTAGCCGACGAGGACGAGCTCGGTGATGGGGACGGGGAACTCGGCGACCAGGCGTTGCAGGAGGTGCGCGAGGGCCTCGCCGTTGTCGGAGATGTGCAGGCCGGTGTTGTAGCGGAGGTAGAGCGGGGTGAAGCCGGCGTCGCGCTCCAGGAGGGAGCCGTAGTCAGTGGTGGGCTCGGAGGGGAAGGCCCAGACGGCCTCGGTGACGGCGAGTCCGTGGACCCAAAGTGCCACGCGTCCCGTGGAGTGAGGATGCGCGGCGCGCAGAGCCTCGCGCTCGACGGGGAGGGAGCGGCCTTTGTGGTAGAGGCCCATGGGCGTGGCGAGCGCGTTGTTCTGGCGGTGGAGGTAGTCGCCCAGCACGCCATTGAGCACGCCGAGCGCCAGATCCACCTTGCCCACGCGAGGCTTGGGCGGAGCGGGGAGCGCCGCTTCAGCGGGAGGGGACGAGACCACCGGGAACCCAGGCTCGGAGTCTGGGGTTTCAGCCGCTTCCGAAGTCGTCATTCAGTACCTCCGCGCGCAGTGTGACACGTTGCGTCATGGAAGTCGAATCACAGGTGTGGCCGCAGGGAAGCTCCCTCGTAGAGCAGCCGTCCTTGCCACCGATGGAGTTACGCCGGTTCCGTTGAGCCCCCTCGACTTTGTGGGTCAAGCCGCAGCTCGGTGCCGCTTCTCATGGTTGGTCGGGGACGGTAACCCAGGGCGGAGTGTCTCCGCGCAGGTTGTACGAACCTTTGATGTATTCGAAGCGGCCACCCTGGCTGCGGCATGGGGACGGAAGGTTCGTCGGACGGGCAACTCGCACTCCAGGCAGGAGAGGAAGGATTCGCACAGCGCGTTGGCTCGTCGAACTCGTTCGCCTCGTGTTGCGTACCCGTGGTGTCGGCGACATGGATCGCCTCAGCAAGGCTGCTCGTTGTCCTCCTTGCCTTGGCCAACTCGACGACTCGCGCTCGGAACTCCGCAGGGTATGGGGGCCTTGGTTTTGGCATCGCTCAGTCCTTCACCCACAGTTGAACGGACTCAATGAAACCGAAGCAACTCCATCGCGGCACTGCGCCGAGTGACATGAGTCGCGGGAGTGCGATAAACGACGCGGCCCTTGCTCCGTGGTCAGCCCCCTCGACTCGTGACCCATGCCTTCTTCCGCAAATGATTCGAGCCCCGGACGTGTGCGGCAATGGCTGGAGTGGCTGGCTCTACCGCTCGTCGTCCTCGTATGGATGGTTTTCGTCGTGGCGCCGGTCTGGATTCAGGCCGCGCACGCCTGCTTTCCGCACTTCGACCTGGGCATCTACACGCAGGCCTTGGCGCGCATGTCGCTGGCGGATCCGAACCCTTGGCTCAGCGCGCGACAGGTCTACATCTTCAACGACCACTTCGACCCCATCCTGTGGGTGGCCCGCCCGCTGGTGGCGGTGTTGCCACCGATGTGGGCCGTGCTGGTGGTCGAAGCGCTCTTTGTACTGCTCACGGTTGCGCCATTGGTGTGGCTCAACGCACGTGGACTGCTGAGCCGCGCCGCCACGGTGCTGCTGGCGGCGCTCTTGCTCCTGTCCCCCAGTGCGGTGGAGGCGTTGAGGTTTCCCATCCATCCGACGACATGGTCCGCGCTACCGTTGGTGTTGACGGGCTTGGCCTTCCACCTGCGTCGCAAGGGCCTGCTGCTGGTATCTCTGATACTTTTGTTGGCCTGCAAGGAGGAGTTCGCCTTCGGAGGTCTCATGCTCACCGTGGCGTTGTTGCTACGCGGCGAGCGGCGCTTGGCAGTGGGCGTTGGCGCGCTGTCCCTGGTCTGGCTCGCAGGAGTCTATGGGCTGCGGCCGTGGCTGATGGGCCCCACGGAGGACTACGGTGTCCGGCTCAAGCTGGGCCTGGACGAGGGGCTCCTCCACTATCTCTCACTCCGCCTGGCACCGGTCCACCTGTCGCGCATCGGCACCTTGTTTGTGTTGCTCCTCCCACTGAGCGTCTGGGCGTGGCGTGAGCGCTTGAGGCCCGACTGGGCGTGGCTGATGGTCCTTCTGCCGATGCTCGGCATCCGCTTCCTCGGAATGGCTTGGCGCTTCCATTACGGCGTATCGCTGATGGCTGCCGCGCTGATGGGCTTTGTGCCCATCCTGCGTGCTCGGAGGCCACCTGCGTGGGTCCTCGTGTGCACCGGCTTGATTCTCCTCATCAGCAACGAGCCAAATTTCCGAAAGCTCACGCTCACGCTGGTGTCCTCACGAACGTATCCAGGCCAGTGTCCCGGGGCTCCGGATCGACTGGCTAGCATCTCGCGTGGAGTGGACGTGCTCGCGCAGCACAGTGAGGGTATGGCTCTGCTGGGCAGTAATTTCGTTTCCTTGTTGGCTGGCCGGAATGAAATCTACGCCGTAGGCGGCCCGCAGCCCGACGATGGTCGGGTGTATGAGTGGGTGCTGGTGGAGAAGCCACCCCATGGTGACGTCTGGCCCCTCACCGCCGAGCGAGTGAAAGAACTCATCGACGAATGGCGCGCGGATGCGGGTACACACATCATCATCGACGATGCAAACGTCTTCATGGCGCGGGGTCGCTTCACCGCGCACCGTTAGGCGTTGGAGTGCATCTCCACCCGTGTGTCCACCGTGCCTGCGCGCAGAAAATTCAGCACAGGCCATTTGTCGGGTTTTAACCTGCGGCACGTATGAACGTCCGCCACTCCGGAGTTCAAGCCAAACACATGCCAGACACCCAAAAAATCTCCCCCCACAAGGGGTCAGTCTACGCAACGCTTGTTCTGCTTGCGATTCTATCCCCAGCAAAAGCATTTCCAGAGTCATTCGACAGGAACTTCACGTACGAGGCGGAAGCCGATCTTGCGCATGAGATTGGATATGCAGATGCCTCAGGGTGGGCAGCAAACGTCCCCAACCAAAGCAATGGATTCCTCGTCTATGGGCCCTATGCGACAAACTGGGGGGCCGGAGCCGGCAAGGCGGTCTTTCGCCTCATGGTTGATAACGTAAGCAGTAATAATCTCGCTGTGGCAAGGATTGAAATCCACTGCCACGACAGCAACAGAACCATTGCTGCTCAAGACGTCCTGAGAGGCGATTTCGCCCAACCATTTCAGTACCAGGAGTTCGACCTTTGGTTCGACCTCACGCTCTGTTCTTCAGATAGGATGGAGGTTCGCGTCCGTTGGCTTGACCGTGCCTTCATGAATATTGAGAAGGTCACCGTCCATATCGACGACTTCGTCGCCGGGCAGCCGGCGATCAAGAACTTCACTCTCAGTTCGGATGCTCACGTCCAAAGCCTGGTCCGCAGAGCGATCGAAGGCCTTGGCTTTGGGACATATGACCCAGTTGCATCCCAGATTCGAAGGGATGGTCCAAACGCCAGCGATCTTGTGTTTGTGGGAAGGCACTACATGGCCTGGATCGATCAGACGGGATTCTACGGGAAGATGAATGGCCTGTGGCTCCTCAATGGGGCCTCGGGAGGTTCTCTGGCGTTTCTTCACGAAGACCCCTCTACGCATCGTCCCATCAGTTTTCTGGGAGTCGCCGAGGACGGAGATGGCGCCTGGATGGCTGGATACAGTGGCGCCGAGCATTTCGAACTGCCACACGAGATAGCTGAGCCCGACGAAGATCCCAATGGAAACGGGCTGTGCGACACAGACGAGTCCTGCCAAGGGAGTGCATGCGTTCGACGCATTTGCAATTGGTACGGCGTCAACGAAGCAGCCGCGGTCACAGATGCCGACGTCCCTCACTGGACGGCCTGCAGCAATAATCACATTTCATGGGCCAGGAAGCTGTCCGCCACGGTTAGCGAGCAGACGGGAACCTCCATGAAACTGGTCTATAAGGCCCCTATCACGAAAGAGGCGGATGCAGCACGAGATGGTGTGCAGGAAGGTGACCGCTGCCACCAGAACTTCCTTTTTGCCGACGGTGTACGTCGCCCTGTCTACCTGCATGTCGGATACACCTTGTACGGCGATCGCAACTACTTCGACCGCACTTACCAGTTCGAAAACCCTGCTGCGAATCCGGGCTTTGGCTATGAAATCTGGTCCGTGATTGGCGGCCTCGTCCTATCAAAACTTCCGGCGACGCAACCCGTCAAGGCCGGGCTATTCCATGCAGTTCGCCCCGATAACATCTCCGTCACAGGTCCCGTATTCCCGCTTACATTCCCAGCAGATAAATGGACCGTCCGTCTTCCTCCCTTTCTGCCAGTCCAAGACGAGACATGGGGCTGGGCTGGAACTTCGCTTTCTTGGAGCGCTCGAGGCAGAGCATCACGTGGCGACTCGGTGAAGATGGAGTCCATCGGTCCTTCCGATAACGACGACACTGGATTCTGTGCATGCTATGTCCATGGGGGAATGGAGATTGGTGGGGCCGTTCTTCATCGTGGTATTTCGCTTCCAATTGCGATCGGAGCCCGCTCCATCGAAACGACTCGACGAATCAGCTTCCCGGCCGACTATATTCTGCCGTTTGTCTATGAGGCGGAAGGCAATTCACTCTCAAAGGCCCTGGGGCGCCAAGAGGGCGATGGATGGTCAGCAAACACGGCTGCCGACAGCCAGGGTCATCTCATCTATGGCCCATATGCCAGTCACTGGGGTGACGGCAACATGGTTGCTGTTTTTCGCATGATGATTGATGTCGTCACAACCGGAGGAAACGTCGCGACGATAGACATCTACGACAGTACGTCGGGTACAGTTCTCGCATCATCTGTTATTGCGCGAGCCTCGTTCGCTCAGCCGAACACCTACAGGGACTTCTCGTTGAATTTCTCTCTGAGCGGCCGGCTCGGGCATCAAATTGAGACGCGTGTCAGGTGGCACGATATCTCTTACCTCAAGGTTGATCGGATTTCCGTCTTTGACCGATAGTGAGTCTTGCCTCCAGGTCATTGTGGAGTCATCTGCGTTCCTTGCACCTTGTGTGCAAGGAGCGCAGCCGGCACTGAGGGGTGGAGCTGCCGGTTCACTCCGGCATCCGCCGACCACTTCCTGAAGAGTGGAACCAGTTGATGGCGGAGTACGAAGCGAGCGGGCTGGGGCAGAAGGAGGTCGTGGTCAGGAACGAGGTCTCGCTCTGTTGCATCCAGTTACGCGTCGTGGTGTCGGTGACGTGGAACTCCTCGGCCAGGCTGCTCGTCGTTCTCACCGCCATGGTCAACTCGACGACTCTCGCTCAGAACTCCGCAGGGGATGGGGGCTTCGGTTTCGGCATCGTTCAGTCCTTCCTCCACGGTTGAAGGGACTCGCCGAAACTGACGCAACCTCATCTCCCGCCCCACTCACTTCCGCCGTTCTTGAATCGCCTTGAACACGATGCGGTCCAGGAAGCCCGGGGTGAACAGCTTCAGGTACTGACCCACCTTGCCCTTGGTGGTCATCACCACCTCGCGCTCACGCTGGTCCATGGCCTTCAGGATGATGGACACGCACGTGCCCACGTCCATGTTGCCTTCCGTCTCGTCGTGCGCGCTCACCTGCAGCGGCTTGCCGTCCTTGCCCAGCGCGTTGGCGCGGACATTCGTCGCGACGAACCCCGGGCACACCACCGTCACGTCCACGCCCGTGCCCATCAGCTCCACGCGCAGCGAATCGAAGAACCCGTTCATCGCGTGCTTGCTCGCCGCGTAGCCCGAGCGCGTGGGCACACCCGTCTTGCCCGTCAGCGACGACACCGCGACCAAGAGCCCGCGCCGTGCCTTCAAGTGCGGCAGCGCATGGTGCGTGCAGTACACCGCGCCCAGGTAGTTGATGCGCATCAGTCGCTCGAAAATCGTCAGGTCCGTGATGTCCTCGAACCGCGCGTCCATGGAGATGCCCGCATTGTTGACGAGCACGTCCACGCCGCCGAACGCCTCCACCGCGCGGTCCACCATCCGCCGACACGCCTCCGGGTCCCCCACGTCGGTGGCCACCGCGATGGCCTTCCCACCCGCCGCCTGGCACCGCTGCTTCACCCGCTGGAGGGCGTCCTCACTCCGCGCGGCCAGCACCAGATTCGCGCCCCGCGCCGCGAGCGCCACCGACAGCTCCTCGCCGATGCCCATGGAAGCACCGGTGACCACCACGCTCTTGCCTTGCATGGCCGGCATTGTCGCCCCGCACTCCCAGCGCGTCGAGGATGCCCGCCGGGCCTACACCCGCGCACAGCGGTCCGCCCCGAAAAATAAAGCCGGTAACACTTTCCGGAACCCTCGGTGTTCCGTTCGCGCCAACGCATTTCGAGAGGGGAAAGAACTCCATGTCGTCCATCGCGGTCATCGCCCAGGTCCCCGCCGAGAATCTCGGCTGGCTCAGCAGCAAGCTGCTCGGCGTCACGCTCACCTCGGCCGAGTGGGTGCTGTGGATCCTGGTCGTCCTGTCCGTGCTCTCCATCGCCATCATGCTGGAGCGCGCCGTGTACTTCTCCCGCAACCGCCTCCCGGACTCGGAGACGCTCGCGGTACGGCTCGCGCGCGGAGAGCTCGAGGCCGTCCGCGTGGCCATCCAGGGACGCCGGGGCATGGAGGCCGCCATCATCCGCGAGGGCCTCGCCTCCGCCGCGCAAGGCGCTGACTCCGTCGAGCAGGTGATTGCCTCCACCATGGCTCGCGAGCGCCCCCAGTACGAACGCTTCCTCTCCTTCCTCGGCACCCTGGGCAACAACGCCCCGTTCATCGGCCTGTTCGGCACGGTGCTCGGCATCATCAAGGCGTTCCATGACCTGGGCTCCGCGGGCGTGAAGGGCGCGGCGATTCAGCAGACGGTGATGGGCGGCATCTCCGAGGCGCTCGTCGCCACCGCGGTGGGCCTGGCCGTCGCGATTCCCGCCGTCGTCGCCTTCAACATCTTCAACCGTCAGCTCAAGACGCTCACCAGCCGAGCCAACGCCCTGGGCCACGCCCTGGTCGGCAGCCTGCGCGCGGAGGTCCGCTAGTCATGGCCGGAGGCGCGCAACAGGACGACGAGGAAATCACCGGCATCAACGTCACCCCGCTGGTGGACATCGTGTTGGTGCTGCTCATCATCTTCATGGTGACGGCCAACTTCATCGTCCGCGAGACGGTGGAGGTGGACCTGCCCCGCGCGGCCAACGGCGGCGAGACGGTGCAGGGGCTCGTCAACGTGGTGCTCGACAA
>NZ_JABXEM010000102.1:0-34722 GCF_013372595.1 Myxococcus sp. AM011 | reverse complement strand
ACCCTGCACTTCCCCCCCGAGCTCCCCATCTCGAGCCGGGTGGAGGACATCACCAAGGCCATCTCCGCCCATCAGGTGGTCATCGTCGCGGGGGCCACCGGCTCTGGGAAGACGACGCAACTGCCGAAAGTCCTGCTCGCCATGGGGCGCGGCCGCCCGCGCCAGATTGGCGTCACCCAACCCCGGCGTATCGCCGCGACGAGCGTGGCGGCGCGCGTGGCCCGCGAGCTCGGCACGGAGCTGGGCACGGACGTCGGCTACCAGATTCGCTTCGAGGACCGCTCGTCCCGGCAGACAGCCGTGAAGTTCATGACCGACGGAGTCCTGCTCGCGCAGATTCACAGCGACCCCCTCCTGCGCCGCTACGACACCATCGTTCTCGACGAGGCCCACGAGCGCAGCCTCACCATCGACTTCCTGCTGGGGTGGCTCAAGCGCCTCCTCCCCAAGCGCCCCGACCTCAAGGTGGTGGTGAGCTCGGCCACCATCGAGACCGAGCGCTTCTCCCAGTTCTTCGGGGGCGCTCCGGTCATCCAGGTGGAGGGCCGCACCTTTCCGGTGGACGTGCTCTACGAGCCGCCCCCCGAGGACGACGAGCTCACCGACTCCGTCGCCGATGCGGTGGCGAACGTACTCACGCTCGACCCGGACGGGGACGTCCTCGTGTTCCTCCCCGGCGAGCGGGAAATCCGAGAGACAGAAAACGCCCTGAACGCGCGCTCGCTCCGCGGCACGGTGGTGCAGCCCCTGTATTCGCGCCTGTCGGCCGCCGAGCAGTCGCGCGTCTTCGCCACCATCCCCCAGCGCCGGGTCATCCTCGCCACCAACGTCGCGGAGACATCGGTCACCATCCCGGGAATCGTCTACGTCGTGGACACGGGGGTGGCGCGCCTGTCGCGCTATGACCCACGCTCGGGCACCACGCGCCTTCACATCGAGCCGGTCTCCCAGGCCAGCGCCGACCAGCGCAAGGGGCGCTGCGGACGCGTGCGCGAGGGAATCTGCGTGCGCCTCTACGACGAGGTGAGCTTCACCACCCGGCCCGCCTTCACCGACCCGGAAATCAAGCGCACGGGGCTCGCGGGGGTCATCCTGCGGATGAAGTCCCTCGGCCTCGGTGACGTCGAGGACTTCCCCTTCCTCGATCCGCCCCAGCCGAGGGCCATCGCCGAGGGCTGGCGGGTGCTCGAGGAGCTCGGGGCCATCGAGGGCAAGGAGCGCACCTTGACGCCGCTCGGGCACCAGCTCGCGCGCTTCCCGGTGGACCCTCGCATCGCGCGGATGATTCTCGCCGGCGCCGAATACGGATGCCTGGAAGAGGTGCTCATCGTCGCCGCGGCGCTCAACCTGCAGGACCCGCGCGAGCGGCCACGGGAGCTCGCGCAGAAGGCGGACGAGCTGCACCGGCGCTTCCGTGACGAGCACTCGGACTTCACCGGGCTCCTCAAGCTGTGGGCGTTCGTGAGCGAGGCCGAGGGCCGGGGGACGTCCCATCTGCGGCGCGTGTGCCGGGACAACTTCCTGTCCTTCCTCCGGGTGCGCGAGTGGCGGGATGTCCAGCGCCAGCTCGAGGAGACCGTCCGCGAGCTGCGCCTGCCACGCAAGGGCCGGGGCGCCCCGGCGCGCGGGGACCTCCTGCATCAGGCGCTCCTCACCGGGCTTCTGTCCCGCATCGGCCAGTGGAATCCGGAGCAGCGCGTCTATACGGGTGCGAAGCAGACGCGCTTCATGGTTCACCCCTCGTCGGCGCTCGCGAAGAAGCCCCCGGCCTGGGTGATGGCGTTCGAGCTCGTGGAGACGTCCCAGTTGTTCGCGCGCACCGTGGCGAAGCTCGACCCGGAGTGGCTCGCGGCGGCAGCCCCCCACCTGCTCAAGCGCAGCTACTCCGACCCGCACTGGTCGGAGAAGTCCGCACGCGCCGTGGTGAAGGAGAACGCGACCCTCTTCGGGCTTCAAGTCTTCAAGGAGCGCCCCGTACCCCTGGCCAGCATGGACCCCGCCCAGGCACGGCTGATGTTCCTGGAGCATGCCCTGGTGCGCGGCGAGTACCGCACCCGGGGGACATTCCAGGAGAAGAACCGCCAGGTGCTGGAGCGCGTGGCGCGCCTGCGGGACAAGGCACGGCGCAGCGAGCTGCTCGACAACGAGGCGCTGCTGACGTTCTTCGACGAGCGCCTCCCAGCGGACGTGATGGACGGAGCGAGCTTCGAGGCCTGGCGCCGCAAGGCCGAGGCAGCCGACCCCGACGTGCTCGTCCTCTCGATGGAGGATGCCCTCTCGCACGACCCGGGCCTGTCCCCGGCGCACTACCCGGACGCCATCACCCTGAACGGCGCTTCCGTGCCGGTGACGTACACCTTCGACCCCTCGGCCGAGGACGACGGCATCACCCTGAGCGTGCCGCTGCTGCTGCTCGCCCAGTTGGTCCCGGGTGAGCTCGACTGGACCATCCCCGGGTGGCAGCGGGAGAAACTCACCGCGCTGCTCGAGCAGATCCCCCGTGCCCAACGCAAGTCGTTGGGGCCGCTGCCCGCCCTGGTCGACCGTCTCGTGAAGGAACTCGTGCCCTTCCGCGGGCCGATGATTCCAGCACTCTCGCGCGCGGTGTCCCGGCTGTGCGGCGTGGACGTGCCCGAGGAGTCCCTCCGAGCGGATGCCGTGGTGCCCTACCTGCGCATCACGCTCCGGGTGCTCGACGAGCGGGGAAAGGAGCTCGCGCGGAGCCGCGACGCCGATGCGCTGCTCGAGCAGTACGGGGGACGTGCACGGGCGGCGCTGCGCAGCGCCGCGCCGACTTCGGACTGGGAGCGCAAGGGGCTGACGGCCTGGACCTTCGGTGAGCTGCCCGCCGTGGTCACCCGGCGGGTCGGCGGGCTCGAGGTCAGCAGCTATCCCGCGCTCGTCGACCGGGGCGCCGCCGTGGACCTGGTGCTGCTCGAGACAGCCTCCGCCGCCGACGCGGCCACGCGCACGGGGGTCCGCCGGCTCCTGATGCTCGCCGCGCGCGGACACGTGGCCGTCAGCGGCTCGCGCATGCCGCCGCCCTTCCCGTCCCTGGACGGCGCGCCGCCCGCGCGGGGCCAGGCCGACGCCTTCCGGGCGCTCGTCCTCGCACGCGGCGTCGATGATGCGTTCAAGCTCGCACCGGGTGCGCCGCTGCCCCGCGCGAAGGCGGCCTTCGAGGCGCTGGTCCATGCGGGCTCACCGCGCATCGAGCCGACGGCCCGGGACTGGGCGAACGCCGTCGTCGTCACCTCCTCGGAGCTCGCCGCGACGCTCGCCGCACTCAAAGCCGCCTCGAAGGGGCCGAGCGGCGCGGCGGCCGTGCGGGACATCCGCGCGCAGCTCGGGCACCTGTTCCCCGCGAACCTCATCGAGTGGATTCCCTTCGTGCGCCTGATGAACTACCCGCGCTACCTCCGCGCGGCCCAGGCACGGCTGTCGCGTGCGGTGAACAACCCCGCCAAGGACGAAGGGAAGGCGGCGCCCTTCACCCCCCTGTGGGAAACCTTCCTCGCGAGGCGCGCCACCCTGCGAGACCAGGAGGCGGCACAGGAGTTGAGATGGGCCTTCGAGGAGCTCCGCGTGGCCATCTTCTCTCCAGAGGTGACGACGCCCGTGTCGGTGACGGTGGCGAAGGTCAGCGCGGCCCTCGCGGCGCTGCGCTAGATGCGAGAGGCTCTAGGGCCGGTCGCGCCATTCTCAACCCTGCCCGAACAATCCCATGACAGCCCCCAGCCCCCCGCGGCAGTCCCCCTGGTCCGAGCGCGTCGCCATCGTCCGCCGGTACCATGAGATGGAGTCCCGCCTCATCGCGTCCGTCAGCGAGCGGATGCTCGACCTGGCGTGCCTCCAACCCGGGATGCGGGTGCTCGACCTGGCTTCGGGCATGGGCGAGCCCTCCCTCCGGGCCGCGTTGCGGGTGGGGCCCACGGGCTTCGTGCTGGGCACGGACCTGGTCGACGGCATGCTGGAGGCCGCGCGGGAGCAGGCCCGAGCCCAAGGCCTTTCCAACATCGAGTTTCGAGCCGTGGACGCGGAGGCGCTCGACCTGCCGGAGCAGTCCTTCGATGCGGCGACCGTGCGCTGGGCGCTGATGTACATGGCCCGGCCCGAGCGCGCGCTCGCGCGGGTATGGCACGCGCTGCGCCCCTCCGGACGCCTGGTGTGCGCATGTTGGGCGGGCCTGGAGCAGGTGGAGTACGTGTCCCTGCCACGCAAGAGCATTGAGCCCTTCCGCCAGCCTCCCCCCATCGATTCAGAGGCCCCTGGCGTGTTCCGCTTCTCCGACCCTGAGCGCTTGCGCACGGTCCTGGCACACAGCGGGTTCACGCTGGAGCACGTCGAGGCGATGCACATCCCCGTGATGGAAGCCGCGGACGGCGCGGAGGTCGCGCGCTGGATTCGAGAATTCGGAGGGCCCGTCGCGAAGCTCGTGGCGGAGCTGACGCCCGAGGAGCAGCGCAGCTGGGAAGAGGGCGTGGCCCGTGAATGCGAGCACCGTCGACGGGACGGGAAGGTCCAGCTCGGCGGTGTGACCTGGCTCGCCGTCGCGAGGAGGACCTAGCCCCAGCAGGGCAACGCCAGAGGCGAAATCCGGGACACACGGGGTGTGCTAGAAACCACGGATGTGATGGCTACCTTTCTGACCTCGTCCCCCCGTGTTCCGCTGCTCCTGGTCCTCTGTCTGGGAATCACCGGGCCCGTGTTGGCCAAGGCGCCCGATGCCAACGCCCAGGGCTTCGCGGCGTACAACAAGGGGGACTACGCGAAAGCCCATGCCCTCTTCGAGAAGGCGCTGAAGCAGGACCCCTCCAATGCCTACGCCCGCCTCAACCGGGCGCGGACGACCACGCTGCTCAACCAGGGAAAAGAGGACGCAGACGACTTCGACTACTGCGCCTTCGAGAGCAATTGGATGTACCTGGCGCTGGCAGACCTGTCGGTGGCCGTGGAGAAGGATGCCCAGGCCCTCCTTCCGAAGATTGACGAAGACTCGAAGGGGTTGAAGGCACTCAAGGCGAGTGACGAGTACAAGAAATGGCGCAAGGCCATCTCCGTCTTCGTGAATGAGAAGGGCGTCAAGGAGAAGGTGCTTGGCGCCACATCGGACTGGTGGTTCCTGCAACCCGGGCAGATTCCCGAGAGCATCACCCTCGCGGCGGACAAGCGCGTCATGGCAACCCAGCAGGACACGTACGCGTACCCGACGGGCGAGTGGCGCCCTCTGAGGAGTGGCGTGGAAATCACGCCGGAGAAGAAGCCGGCGCGGGCCTGGAAACTGCTGGCGGGGAAGTACTACTTCGACCAGGGCAAGCGCTTCTTCTTCGAGGTACGGCTCGAGCCAGACGGAGAAACGACTCCAGCGGATTCCGGCTGGACGACGGGCCCGCTGAGCATTGGGCCACTGAGCGGCGACTGTCTTTAGCGCTCAAAGGTCCGCGACCGACCTTTCGCCAAGTCAGTCGAAGCCGCCGTCACCAGCATGCCCCACAGGGTGGCGCCCCCCTCGTCGGCAGGCCGCATACACGTCCAGCTCACCTGGGTTTGCCGGACCCCTGCGGGACTGGTAGACGCTCCGCACTCCCGCCGCTTTGGCGGGCTTGTCACGGAGACCCTAGATGAACAGCCTTGGACGCCTCGCTGTGGTGTGCGGTCTGTTTGCGCTGGTCGGTTGTGGGCCGGAAGCCCCTGTCACGGAGACCTCGGGAGAGGCCACCAAGGAGCAGGCCGCCAGCCCCATCCCGTCCCACATCTGCCCGGATGTGATGTATCCGCTGTGCGAGAACGGCGAGCTCTATCCCATCTATTCGGGCAAGTGCCTCGTCGGCTTCCAGTGCCTTCCCGACGTCACCGCCAACGCCATCTGTCCCAACCCCGTCTATCCGGGCCCTGGGTTCTGTGAGGACGGCATCATCACCCCGGTGTACGTGGGCGGCTGCATCGTTCGCTATACCTGCACGCGGTAGTCCCCCGCGCGCCCGCCCAACGCTCATGCGTGGGCGGGCCGCATTCACACGGGGGCAACGCCTCTCACCTCGCCGCGACTGACAGGCGATGCCGGGCAGCCTCCAGTACGCGCCGGCCTTCTCGAGTCGCGGACGTCTTCAGGCCGCCGCTTGATCAGAGCGGGGGGCCGTCCCCTGCGACGCGGACTGAGGCAGGGGCGCGCGCGAGACCTGGATGGCCTCCAGCAATCGGCGACTTGTCTCGCGATAGTCGAACGAGCGCACGGCGCGTTCGCGTGCGGCACTGGCCATCCGCTCGCGCAGCGCGGCGTCCCGCCCGAGCTGGAGGAAGGCATTCGCCAATCCCTCCTCATCCCCCTGGGCCACCAGCAATCCCTCCGTCCCGTCGGAAATCATGTCCGGCGTGCCCCCGATGATGGAGCAGACAGGAGGGACGCCACAGGCCATCGCCTCCATGACAGCGACGGGAGAGGCCTCGCCGAGGCCGATGCTGGAGAGCACGAAGCCATCCGCGCGGTGCAGCAGGTCAATCACCGCTGCCTCTCCGAGCGGCCCCACCATGTCCACATGCGACTGCAATCCGAAGCGGGCGATGGACTGGCGGATCTCCTGCTCGTGAGGCCCCCTTCCCCCCAACGTGAGGTGGGCCTTCAGGCCCCGGTCCAATGCCTTGCGCAGTCCCGCGAAGGTATGGACATGACCCTTGCAGAGATGCAGCCGTCCAATGGAAGCGAGGTGGAGACCCCGAGGAGACTCCGCGCGCTGGGCCGGAGGGGTGAAGCGGTCGGTGTCCACGCCCATCCAAAGGGTATAGGTCCGCTCCGGTGGCAGACCCACGTCCTTGATGAGCTCACGCTGCATGGGGCGCGCGGCGGCTGCCACGAACGTGGCGTCCCAGGCCTTGGCGGCATGGTCTGTTCCATACACAGGAAGATCACCGTGGAGGTGGAAGCTGTAGCGAGGACCGCCCAGAATCCTGCAGAGCGCGAGCACATGCGCGGCGTCCGCGGCGGAATGACCATGGATATGGTCCAGCTTCCGCTCGCGTGCGTGATGGAGGAAGTCGACCGCGCAGGCCAGCATCCCCAGGGCTCGCGCCTTCTGCTTCACGCTCACCGAGAGCTTGGAGACATACGCGAGCGCCTGGGCCATGCCCGGGAAGTCCCTCGGCGAGAGCAGTGCGGACGAGAGTCGAGGCGGGAAGAGGTATGTCGTCTCCGAGGCCGCGCGCTCCGCCCATTCGTGAGGGCAGCCCTCCACGGGGCGCCTCGTGGAGAAGATGTGCACCTCGACCCCAGCGGCACGCAAGGCGGTGATCTCCCGCCAGAAGAAGGCGTGCGTTTGCGTGGGGAACTCTGGGATGAGCATGCCCAGACGAAAGGCGGCGACTGTCATGGCAGGGGTTCTATCCAAAAGCGTCTTGGACTTGGAACCACCCAGGCGTTGCGCGCTGGTAGAGGTGAAGAAGTGAGCAGAGCAAGCCGCCAGTAGAGTGCCTTTTCCGCGCCCGTAATAGTTCGCGGACCATTCACACACGAAGGAAAGGGCATTCAGTGCACGGGAGTCCACTCCAGGCGCACTGCAAAACTATGCATCGGCCGCGACCAGCGACGACCTCAACGACTGCGCCTCCTATTGAGGCGCATGGCCGTCCACCCGCTCGTTCCGTGAGCGGGAGCTTCTCTATGGCTCGGCGCGGGCCCGCGACACGAAGGCGCGCAGGTCCGCCTCCAGGGCCGTGGCCTCCACGAGGCTGGCCGGAACGAGCATGCCCTTGGGGGCCTCCTGCTGCTTCACCAGCCGTCGCGGTGGTCCCCAGGAGCGGCCGTCATCGCGCGTGGCATAGGAGAACCACAGCGTGCGAGGCTTCTCGTCGGTGCGCTCCAGCCCCGCCGAGCCGACGAGCATTCCGCGCCCCCTCGCGCTGATATCGAGGTCGTGGACCTCCAGATACTCACCGTTCCACGTGGGCTGGTTCAAATCCCTGGGAAAGCCCAGCGTCGCGCACGTCGCGGTGGCGAAGTCGTCGTCGGAGCGGACGACGGTGAACGATTGTCCCGGGTCGCCAATCTGTCGCTGGGTGATGACGATGACCTTGCGGCTCGATGGTGTCACGTAGAGGCCAACCTCTTCCTCTTCATGACGGGGAATCACCGCGCGCCAGCCCTTCGGCCCCTTGATGAAGAGCACCATCCCGCTCGCGGCTTCAGCGGCTTCCCGAGGCTCGCGCAGGTAGCTCAGCTTGCCGACGAGCAGGTCACCGCGTGTCGCGACGCCCTTGAGCCCCAGTTGTGCCGCGTCGTTGACGAGCTGCTCGGTGAGTGGGGCCGCCCCTGCACAGGCGACCTCGTCCTCCGGCGCGGGTTTCGTGTCACGCGCCAGGCCCGTGGTCGCCAGGAGGACGGCCGTCGATGCGACCGCGATGAAGGGACTCCGCTTCCTCATGTGTTCCACCTCGCCGGGCATCAGAGTGGATTCAGCGCGAGGTGTCGAGGTGCTGGAGCCCTTGAGCGCCCCGCCAGACGATGCGCCCCGTGTCCACTCCCGAATAGGCGCTCGTCTCGAAGCCGGATTGGCGAACGGGGCCGAACATCCCACCCTCTGTCGGTTCTGGGCCGGAGAGGAAACAGACATGCAAGCAAGGCATTGGTACTTCCTGCTGGGATTGGGACTCGCGGGTCAGGCAGCCGCCATGGCACCCCGCACGGACGAGGGAATCCGCGAGGCGCCGCTCCATGCCTGTCCTGGAAAAGCGTCCCGACTGAAGGTCGTCATCCCGCCAGGGTCCGGGGCATCCAGCAATGGCCCCTTCCCCGAGTCGTTCGTCGACATGCTCGGCACGCTCTACTTCGCCACCAACCTGTCCGACGGCGGCGCGACCCTGTGGCGAAGCAACGGCACCGAGGCAGGCACCGTCCCCGTCAAAACCTTCCCAGCCGCGCCCGTCGGCGTCCCCGCGCTCCGAACCCTGTTCCCCGTGGGCAACCAGCTCTTCTTCCAGTTCGATGAGCCAGGGACGGGCGAGGAGCTGTGGGTCAGCGACGGAACCGAGGCGGGAACCCACCTCGTCAAGGATCTCACTCCGGGCCCCGACGGCACCCATCTCGCGGCCGTCGCGGCGCAGCGCGGACAGCTCACCTTCCTGCGCCAGTGGGGCTTTGCCCCCGGCAATCCCCAGGTGGAGCTGTGGCGCACGGATGGCACGGACGCGGGCACGGTGCGGTTCGCGAACCTCGGCACCACATCGATGCTCGGCAATGTGACGCTGCGGGTGGGCGACAACCTGCTCTTCTTCCTCGCCTCACCGGAGCAAGGCACCGCGCTCTGGCGCACCGATGGAACGGCGAGCGGAACCCAGCTCGTCAAGAAGCTCGATGCCCAGGTCGTCTACTTCTTCAGCAACACGGGACAGGCGGGAGCCGTGGGGCTGTTCCTGTTCAACGACGGCGCGAACACGGAGGTGTGGAAGACGGACGGCACGGCCTCGGGCACCGTCCGGCTGGAGACCTTCGGCAAGACTGTCTTCCTGCTCGGGGCGCTGAACGACACCGTCTACGTGGCCTCCGTGGACAGCGAGACGATGCTGATGCGCATCCAGAGTCTCTCCCTGGCGGGCGGTGGCAAGGCCTCCGTCAAGACGCTCCCCAATCCCTATGCAGGCCAGGAAGCCGCATACCCCTATCTTCAGCAGATGGCCGTCTCGGGAGACCGGCTCTACTTCTCCGTGGCCATCGCCACCCTCGGCCCCGCGCCTCGCGAGGTGACCCTCTGGGTCTCGGATGGAACCGCGGAGGGAACCCGCGCCCTCTCCAACGCGCTCAGCCTGGGCGACGAGTACTCCTCGCCCTTGTTTCCGACGGGCGCCGGTGACGCGCTGTTCGTCGCCACGACCAGCGGCGCGGACCTGGAGCCCTGGTTCACGCGAGGCAGCGTCGCGACGACCGGGCCCCTCGTGGACATCAGGCCCGGCCCGGCATCGTCCCGCGCGGATGGCTTCGCGCGCGTGGGCGACCGCATCTACTTCCACGCCGTGGACGACACGGGCTCCCATCAGCCGTGGTTCATCCCCTGCCCACGAATGTGAAGCCTCTCGGGTCCGCGCCGAACGGGCAGCCCCCCTCCGAGCCTGGGCCGGACTGTCAGGCGTTGAAGCCTCTCCAACACCAATTTGCGGACCTGCCCCGACTTCCATGCTAGGCAGCGCCCGCCGAAGGACCTCGGACGAGTGACAGCTTGGGAGACCTGGGGTGTTCAACCTCCCAGCATCCCAGACCCAGGCACTCCGCCGAGACAGGGGGACCCGCATGTTTCCGAAGACCTGGTTCAAGAGAGGCGCCGCCACCGTGTTGCTGGCGTCCTCCGTCGCCGTCGCCGCCGAGCCCGTCGCGACCCAGGCGCCGTCCGCCTTCTTCCTCTCCCGGAGCGAGAACCGGAATCAGGTCCACTACGCCGTGAGCCTGGATGAGAGCTGCCGCCCCGTCGGCGTGCGCCCCGTGCACGTGTACTGGCGGATGCTGGAGCGCGGCGAGGCGGAGGTCGAGGAGCTCCTGGGCATCGAGCAACCGGCGTATGGCCTCGAGGACGCCCAGCAGGTGGAAGCCACCGCCGAGGGCTGGCGGGTACACCTCCGGCTGAAGTCCTTCCCCGGGCGGCCCGTCGACATCACCACCGCCCAGGTGCGAGGCCGGTGCGTGGTGCAGGCGTGGACGAAGTTCGGCGCCAACCTGGCCCAGCTCGAGCACATCTTCGTGAAGACGTCCTGGCCCTTCTCCGTGGACTTCGTGCGACTGGATGGCGTGGGTCCGGAGGGACAGCCCCTCTCCGAGCTGATCCGCCGGTAGGGGCTCCCCCACCCCGGGACACCGGTGCGACACCGCTGGAATTTCCCGCAATTCCGGCTGCGTCAAAAAATCCACACGGTAGTAACAACCTCCGAGGCGACGGGGCCGATAATACCCGCATGACCAGTGTCGTCGGCCCCCGCCGCTCGCCCCTCTCTGCTCGCCCGACTGAAACTGAAACCGCGCGTGAAACATCTTCACCCCGGGCACCAGCCCAGGCGCGCACCGGTTTCGAGCCTGCACGACAGGGGCTCACTCCTTCCCTGCTGACGAAGCTCGGCGCCGTCTTCGTTCCCGTGGCGCCCACCGTCGCGGACGCCGCGGCCACGAACCTGAAGGCGGCGGCTGGCGCGGTGGCGACGCCGCTGACGCCCAGCACCAGCCCCAACGCGGCCATCAAGGACAGCGCCACCGTCACCAGCACCCTGGACGTCGCCGAGGACGCCAAGGTGGAGTCGCTCAAGCTGGACCTGGACATCGCGCACACCTACCGGGGCGACCTGACGGTGACGCTGACGTCCCCGTCGGGCAAGACCGCGGTGGTGTCCAACCGCGCGGGCGGCTCGGCGGACGACCTCAAGGGCTCTTTCGACTTGAAGGAGTTCGCGGGCGAGTCCACCAAGGGCACCTGGAAGCTGGAGGTGCGGGACAGCGCCAAGGGCGACGTCGGCACGCTGAAGCAGTGGGGCATGAACATCGTCCCCGAGACGAAGGCGCCCGAGCCGGACCCCGAGCCGTCGGATGACCCGTTCGATGGCCTGCGCGACGACGCGCTGCTGAAGGCCGTGAGGGACGCGTCCTCCGGCAAGAAGGTGGTCAGCTACAACGAGGCGCGCAACATCATCTTCTCCAGCCTGGACGTGAACGCGGCCGGCAACGTGGAGTGCGTCTACACGGGCGTGGAGACCAAGGGCGGGAAGATTCCCAACAACGCCGTGATGAACGTGGAGCACACTTGGCCGCAGTCGAAGGGCGCCACGGGCGCGGCCAAGAGCGATTTGCACCACCTGTTCCCCACCGACAGCAAGGCCAACTCGCGGCGCAGCAGCTTCCCGTTCGGCGAAGTGGTGAACGTGAAGTGGAGCCACAACGGCGCCAAGCTGGGCACGGACGCGAAGGGCAACACCGTGTTCGAGCCGCCCGATTCCCACAAGGGCAACGTGGCGCGCGCGATGTTCTACTTCTCGTCCACGTACAACAAGCCCATCCCCGCCGACGAGGAAGCCGCCCTCAAGGCGTGGAACAAGCTGGACGGCGTCGACGCCGCTGAAATCGAGCGCAACCGCCGCGTCGCCAACATCCAGGGCAACACCAACGCGTTCATCGACAACGCGGACCTCGCGGACCGCGTGAAGGACTTCTAGTCCGTCGCCAGACCGCCGGGGCAGCAAGAAGGGGTTGGATGGCGCGGGCCATCCAACCCCTTTCACATTGCGGGCCCGGACTTCGCGGCGGTCAGTCAGGACTCCCCACCACGACATCACCGCCACGAATCCGGGCGCGGGGAGAATGACAGCCGTGTCGCGCTGAAAGGCCCGCCCCCGCGCACCGTCCAGGGCGGCGGGATGAGGCATGGCTGTTGCTTGGAGACAATCGCCACTCAGCCACAGGAGCGACTGTCTGATCCGCCCAGCCCTCATCGCACTGCTCCTCCTCGCGCCCGCGGTCCATGCCGAGGTGGATGCCCCCATGCCCGACGTGGTGCGGTCCGAGGACGTCCCGAAGACGTCCATCTGGCTGTCGCCTGTGTTGCATGCCTTGGTGTTCTTGTCGTCCGGCCTGATTTCGGAGGAACTCCACGTCGCGGTGCCCATCGGCGTGGGCCGCAACCTGTCGGATTCGACCATGGCGGTGCTCGAGGTCACCCCCATGCTGACGCGCACCACCTGTCGTCGCGAGTCCATGCGCTGCGCGTCGCTGCGCCAGCTCAAGGTCTCCCTCGGCGTGGCGTGGAAGCCGTGGCCCAAGGCGCGTGGACAAGGCTTCTTCATCCAACCCCGGCTGACCGGCATGTGGAGCGTCGACACCCAACGCTTCCGTCCGTCGGGCAGGGCCGCCGCGTTGACCTATGAAGAGGAGCACGGCTTCCAGGCCACGCTCGGGCTGGACGTGGGCTACAGGGTGGTGACGCGCCGCTCCGGCTTCTTCTTCGAGCCCGTCTTCGGACTCGGCATGGGTTACGGGGTGAACCAGCGACGCCAGCCGCTCGACGTGCGCTACACGTACGGCTCCTCCTTCGCGGACAAACGCTCGGATGGCGCCGTCACCGACCTGAACCTGGACCTGCTTCGCCTGGGCATCACCTTTTGAATCCAGTGTCGCGGTACACGGGCCACGCAAGCCTCTCTCACGCTGAGAACCATCCACTCACCTGCCGAGACATCCCCAGGCGGAGTCGAGGGTGACTCCGCCTCGCTCCGTCGGAGTCATCTGGGCTTTCCCAGTATCAACGACTGGGACATACGTCATCGGGCGGATACCCCTCGCCATGTGGGCGCCTTCGATATACCCGTGATGACATGAGCCGCTCGTCAGCTTCGGTCGGGACATTGCTGGGCCAGAAGTATCAACTGCGTCAGCGGATTGGCGTGGGGGCAATGGGCATCGTCTACGAGGCGGCCGGTGTCGACGAGGATGGCGCGGTGGCCATCAAGGTGCTTCAGCAGCACCTGGTCGACGATGAGGCGGTCATCGCGCGGTTCCGACGCGAGGCGCACGCCATCGCGGGCCTGCAGCATCCGCACCTCGTGGAGGTGAAGGACTTCCAGTGCAATCCGGACGAGCCTCCGTTCATGGTGATGGAGCTGCTCCACGGCCAGACGCTCAGGCTCCTGCTGAAGCAGCAAGGTCCCCTGCCGCTCGAGCGCGCGGTGGCCATCGCCATCCAGACGCTGTCCGCGCTGGAGACCGCGCATCGCGCGGGCGTCATCCACCGCGACATCAAGCCGGACAACCTCTTCATCGTGTCGGGCGAGGCCGGTGACCAGGTGAAGGTGCTGGACTTCGGAGTGGCGCGCCTGCTCCACGAGGACGATGCCTCGGCGGTGGGCGCGGAGGCGGGTGCGTGGGTGGGCACGCCCTCCTTCATGGCGCCCGAGCAGGTCCGCTGCCAGCCGGTCGATGCGCGCGCGGACCTCTACTCGCTGGGGGCGTGCCTGTTTCAGATGGTGACGGGGCGGCAGCCCATCGACGTCGCCGACACGGTGGCCCTCTTCTCCGCCATCGTGGAGAAGGTGCCGCCGCTGGCCTCCACGCTTCGGCCCGAGGTGCCCGAGGAGTTCTCGCGAGTGCTCGCGCGCGCCCTGCACAAGAGTCCCGCGGAGCGCTTCGCGGACGCCGGGGAGATGGCGAGCGCGCTGAGGCCATGGGCGGCCCAGGCTCACACGGAGACAGCGCTGGACGACGAGGTCACCCAGCCGCTCGCACAGCGGGCCGAGCCGTCGCCGGCGCGAAAAACCCTGCTGGCCACACGGGCTGCTTCTTCGCCCGCGCCCCAGTTCGATGCCGAGCCCGCGACCCGATTCGACGCCGCGCCCGCGACCCAGCTCGATGCCGAGCCCGTGACCCGATTCGACGCCGCGCTCGCGCCCCAGCTCGATGCCGAGCCCGCGACGCAGTTCGACGCCGCGCTCGCGCCCCAGCTCGATGCCGAGCCCGCGACTCAGTTCGACGCCGCGCTCGCGCCCCAGCTCGACGCCGAGTCCGCGACTCAGTTCGACGCCGCCCTCTTGCCGTACCTCGCGCCCGTGGCCATCAGCGCGCCGCCGAAGCCCGCGCCGCCTCCGTCGCCCGCGCCCCACCACCGTCGTCACTCCGCCCTGAAGGAGAGGCTCCTCCTCGTCGGAGCGACCCTGCTCGGTGTCGCCGTGGGCGCGGCGCTCGGGATGGCGTGAGACCTCTGCTCCGAGAGCGGGAGCGCCGAAGCGCCCCCGCTCGCCCTACCCTCAGTGGACGATGAACGTCGAGGGGAGCAGGACCTTGGAGCCGCGGCCCTGGAAGAGGCTGTCCTTCAGGTGCAACTGGATGACGACGTGCTTGCGCTTCTCCAGCTCCGCCCGCTTGGTCGTGAAGAGGATGGAGCCCGAGCGCGCGTTGATGAGGCCCGGCGCACCGGACTCCCGGAAGGCACCCACGTCATCGAAGTGCACGCGCACATCCGCCGTGTCCGCCTCCGCCGGCAGGTAGAAATACCCCAGCAGGTGGGCCTGGTCCGACTTTGACAGGTCCATCGACCGCGCGGACGGCGAGAGCTGGAACGGCAGCGACTTGCCCTGCGCGATGACTTCGATGCGCCCCACGCCCAGCAGCACCTTCTCGTACAGCTCCGCGTCCTGACCAAGCAGCCGCAGCTCGAACCGGTCTCCCTCGGGCACGTCGACCGGGTCCGTCCCGCTGTTGCCATCACACGCGCTCAGCGTCAGCGCCAGGAACATCCCCGACAAGGCCATCCATCTTGAGTTCGTCTTCATGTCATCCCCCCTTTCAGAACCGCGGTTCCACGGCCCGCTCCTGCCCCAGCAGCGGATCCAGCTTCCAGATCTTCTTGTTCAGCGGCACCGCCCTGCGCTGCCCGGAGCGGTTGTGCTTCTCAAGCAGCTTCAGCGCCGGCTCCAGCATCATCCGGCTGGGCGCCACCCACGCCTCCATGCCCGTCAGCGACGGCGCCTTCGCACCGAAGAACCGCTCGTTGCACGTGGCCGTCAGCAGCTCACGGGCGACCCTCACCTTGAGGGCCTCGAAGTCAGAGCGGACTTCCCCATTCTGGGCGATGCCCGGGTTGGCCCAGAGGACGCCCAGCGCGTTCTCCATCGTGGTGACGGTGCCCAGGTTGCCCAGCGAGATGGGGCCTTGCGCCAGACACTGGCTCAGGGCCTCCTCACTGGAGCCGAAGAAGCCGTGATCCCTCGTCAGCATCGGCGTGCCGTTCCCACCCACGGGCGGAGGCGGGGGGAAGGCGCACGTCGCGCCGTCCGCGAACTGCGTGGTGGGACCGGTGGAGACCGTGGTCAACGCCCCCGTCACCAGGTTCACCGAATAGAACGTATTCGCCAGGTTCACGTTCGCGTTGGTGGAGCCGTAGAAGAACAGCTCCCCCACGGAGGTGAAGACCGCGGAGACCATCGAGTTGCCCACCGACAGCACGCCGTTGATGCGCGTGGGCAGGACGAAGTCCGTGTGGGTGCCCAGCAACGGATTGATGATGGTGACGCGCTGGGTGGCGCTGTTGAAGCCATACAGCAGGCCGTTGATGGGATTGACGGCGAAGTCGGCCACCCGGAAATTCGCGGGGGTGCCCACGACGACATCCGACAAGGTCGCGCCCGTGGTGGTGTTGACGCGGACCAGGTGGTTGCTCGTGATTTCGAACCCGAGGAAGGAGCCATCCCCCAGGATGGCGCCCGCGCCCCAGAGGGCCGTGTTCGCGGCGCCAGTGACGAGCGGCGCGATGATGTTCCCCGAGCCGTTGGCGTCCACCCGGATGAGGTTGGGCGCGTTCACGCCGTCTGAGTTGATGGCATACAGGAAGCCATCGACATGGTTGAACGCGAGCGCGTTGTACGGCAGCGACGTCGACCCCTGGAGCGCCAGCGTCGCCGAGGCGGGGTCGAACACGTAGAGGCGCGAGGGCCCCACGGGCAGACCGGAGCTGGAGGAGGACGCCGTCGAGATATAGACGGTGTCATCACACGACAGGATGCGCTCCTGGGCACAGAGCACGTTGACGGTGTCCTGGGCGGAGCCACTGTCCCAGCCGATGTTGAAGACGTTGGTGAACGACACGGTGTCATCGGGGGTGGACGGATTCGAGTCCAACAAGCCCAGGGCCTCGCAGGCCTCGAAGTTGGGCACCGGGAACGTGCATTGATAGGTGATGTTGCCACCCACCGGCACCGCCAGCGGCGGCGCGGGCGTGAGGGTGCATGCCGTCAGGAGCGGGTCCTCCGCCAACAGGAGGAGCGACTCCAGCGTCGGATGGATGTTCGTCGCGCTGAACGTGAAGGTGAGCGTGTTGGGGTAGGTGTTGATTGTGGCGAGCTTCACGCCGTTCACGAGCTTCTCCGCTCGGAAATCGTGGGCCCACACACCAGGGGCCCATAACGCTCCACCGAGCAGAACTCCAAACCATCTGCGATTCATCTTTGCGCCTCCGCGCCCATGGGGGTTGCTGCCAGGGACGCCCGACGTCCTGCACGGAGAGTGCCTGCTTTGGCTTGGTTCCCAAACTATCCCGATTGGCGTCTGGGAATGCCCGCCAGTCTTGATGTCTGCTGGCCAGGAGGCATGAGCAGACATGCATTCTCGGATGCCGGGAGCCCGAGAGGCGATGTCTGATGAATGAATGGCTCGGCCTCCATCCCCGGGGGCGATGAAGGCTGCGGGCCAGAACGCGCGGGAAACAACCTACACGGAAAATTTTGACAAAGGAGCCCTGCAACAACTTCAGTCGAGCCGTGAGGAAGCCGCGCGCCTCAGGCGGGAGCCACGGGCTCGGACTCCCCGGTGGGCCCCAGGGCGGAGCCGGGCTGGGCCTGGTCCTCGGTGCGCAGGTACCAGGGCACACTGATGAGCACCAGACGCCGGGCTCCGGACAGCAGCAGCGTGCTTCGCAGCAGCTCGGAGTGACGCCCATACATGACGGCGCGGTACCACTGGCTCTCCAGCAGCTCCGGCAGGACGACGGCCACCGTGCGGCGCGGGTCCTCCGCGAGCAGCCCGTCCACATAGTCCAGCAAGGGCTGCACGAGCCCCCGGTAGGGAGAAGGAACCTCTTCCAGCCTCGGCACCTGGACATGGGCCCGCATGGCGGGCTCCTGGACGAGGGTGGCCCACTGCTCGGCCAGGGCGTCTGGGGCGTCCTCCGCCTCGTCGGTGCGCACGTGCACCGCGCGGACGTCGTGGCAGAGCCCCAGCGCGAAGCGCAGGGCCGTCTCCGACGCATGGGACCAGCGGCTCATGGGCACCACCGCCACCATGCTCCCGCCCGGCTCCAACGCCATGGGACGCCTGAGGCCCGTCGTCTCGCGAACACGCAGGTAGGCCCGGTGGACGCGGCTGAAGAGCAGCACGCCCAGCGGGATGATGACGACGGCGGCCCAGCCGCCATGCGTGAACTTGGCGACGATGACGATGGACAACGCCAGCCCCGTCAGCAGGGCGCCCACGCCATTGAGCACGCGGCGCCACCGCCACCCGGCCTCGCGGCGACGCGTCCAGTACACCACCATGCCCGTCTGCGAGAGGGTGAACGCCAGGAGCGCGCCAATGGCGAACAAGGGGATGAGGCGGTCGGTGATGGCATCCGCGGCGAGGATGATCAGCCCCGCGAGCACGGAGAGCAGCAGGATGCCTCGCGAATACGCCAGCCGCCGCCCCCGGTGCACGAAGGCCACGGGCAGGTAGCGGTCCAGCGCCAGCAGCCAGCACACGCGAGGGAAGCCGGCGAAGCTGGTGTTGGCCGACAGCGCGAGGACGCCGAGGATGGACGTCATCGCCACGTAATAGAAGACACCCCGCCCCGTCACCGCGGCCAGCAACTGGGACAGGACGCTCTGGTAGCCCGGGCCATCGGGCGCGGTGGCGCCCACGCCATAGACGCGGCACAGCGCGGCCACGCCCAGCAGCAACAGCACGAGGACGAGGATGATGAGCGACAGCGTGAGCCTCGCGCGCTTCACGGACGGCGCCTTGAAGATGGGCACCGCGTTGCTGACCGCCTCCACGCCCGTCATCGCCGTGCAGCCGCTGGCGAAGGCCCGCAGCACCAGCCACAGCCCCACGCTCGCCGAGGGCGGGGGCAGCGCGGGCGGAGGAATGTCGAGTGCTGGCGCCCCACCCTGCGCGAAGGCCCGCCAGGCGCCAACGGCGAGCAGGATGAAGAGCGAGCCGATGAACATCCCGGTGGGCAACAGGAAGAGCGCCCCTGCTTCACGCGCGCCTCGCAGGTTCACCAGCGTGAGCAGGCCCAGCAACCCCAGCGCGAGCCCCAGCGTGTGCGGCCCCAGCGAGGGGAAGGCGGAGACGATGGCACCCACGCCGGCGGAGATGCCCACCGCCACGTTGAGCAGGTAGTCCAGGAGCAGGGCGGAGGCCGCGAGCAGCCCCACCCGCCGGCCCAGGTTCTCACGCGCCACCGTATAGGACCCACCTCCGCGCGGATACGCGGCGATGGTCTGCCGATAGGAGGCGGCCACCACCACCAGCAATCCGACGATGCACGCGGTGATGGGAAACAACAGCTTCACGCCCGAGGGGCCCAGCGGGCGCAGCATGGTGAGCGCGGCCTCCGGTCCATACGCGGCGGACGACAGCGCATCCAGCCCGAGCAGCGCCACGCCGGCGAGCACTCCGACCTGCTCGTGCGACGCCTGCGCGGTGGTGAGCGGCTTTCCGAGCAGCACGTCCATCCAGCTCCAGCGGCCTTCCCTGGCGTGTTCCATGCCGCCCCTCTTTCATCTGGCCACCCGCGCCGAGATTCCTCACGGGCAACCTGGGGATGCCTGGCTCCGGGTGGAGCGGGCGGCGCTCCAGGCGCGTGACTCCTTGTCGAAGGAGACCGACCTGGGAGGTCGGCTCGTGACTTCGCGTGGACACCTGACCCCTTCCGGGGTGATGGGCGGCCAACACCCCGGGGGAGGTTGTGTCCTCCCCGGACGCTCGGCCCTGGAGTCCGCTTCACGGAGGCCACCCCCGTTGGTCACTTCTCGCCCCACCCCCGCAAAAACGCATTGGAGGCAGCTCGTATGGCCATGAGGCACTGCTGGACGCTATCTGTCATCGCCACCCTGGGTATCTCCGGGACGGCGGTGGCGCAGGAATCGGAGACGCGCGAGTCGAGCGAGGTGAAAATGGATGTCCGCGCGGAGCACGGGATGTCCGGCTTCCAGCTCGCGTTGGGCGTCAACCTGGGCCTGGGCGCGGGGTACGTCTACAAGGACGGCACGTCGCGCACCGGGACACGCGAGGACTTGAAAATCACCGACGGCGCCAGCGCATCCCTGCCGATCCTCCTGGAGCTGGGCTATCGCATCAACCCCCGCGTCTACGCGGGCGTCTGGGGCAGTTGGGAGCCGGTCTTCACCAAGACGAACGACATCTCCTGTCCGGAGGGCTTCGACTGCAACACCTGGCAGTGGCGCTTCGGCCCCGAGCTGCGCTTCCACATCAAGCCGGAGTCGGGCTTCGACCCCTGGGTGGGGCTGGCCGTGGGCATGGAGTTCCTCAAGAGCCACGTGAAGGGCGACACGGTCGTCCCGCTGCCGGGCGGAGGCACCGTGCCCGCGCGCATCGACACCAAGGTGACGGACCGGGGCCCCACCTTCGTGCGCCTCAGCGCGGGAGGCGACGTGCGCGTCTCGCGATTCCTGGCCGTCGGCCCCATCGTCACCGCGTCGCTCGGCAGCTACACCGTGCGCACCGGCGACCAGACGGTGAACATCACCGGCCTGCCCGCGCAGACGTCTCCCGTCTCCGCCGTGGATGACGGCTTCCACGCGCTCTTCACCCTGGGCGTGCGCGGCATCTTCCGCTCCTTCTGAGGCCGAGGCGTCAGCCCTTCCATGAGGAAGACCGGGCGAGTCGTCCACGACGGCCCGCCCGGCCCAGGACACGCCTCACCCGCCAAAGCCTTCCCTTTCGTCCAGTCCTGACACGATGTCCCGAGACATGTGCATCTGGGTCACAATCGCCCCTCCCAATGGGTGGCGTGGCGCGTCGAGAAAGTTTCACTCCCACTTCCCTACAGCCCCTTCCGAACCCTTTCCTACATGTCAGGGGATGCAGACCTATTTACAGCCATGCGCTGGCGGTCGAGCATTGGCTACCTCATGGCTGCCTACCGCCCTTCCCCGACACCCCTCGACAGCCTTGCCTCGTTCGTGAGGCTTCACGCACCGTCGCGCCGAGCCGCGCGTCTGGTGCTGCTGGGCTGCGCGCTGTTCATCGCGTTCGTCCATGCCCCCACGGCCCGAGCGGAGGAGGAGCCGAGCTCCGCCGTCCCGGTGCTGGAGGGTTGGCGTTTCCGCTGGGGTGACTCGCCCCAGGGCGCGGATGGAATTCCCCTGTGGGCACAGACCGCGAACATCGCGGACGAGTGGCGCACGATGGAAGCGCTCAAGCCGCCACCTGGACGCGGCAACAACGTCTTCCTGTGGATCAGCATCCCGCTGCCGCAAGGCCCCTGGGCGGAGCCCGCGGTCATGTTGGGTGAAGTCACCAATGCCGTGGAGGCCTACGCCAACGGTCAGCGCGTCTATGTGAGCGGACGACTCAACACGTC
Source organism: Myxococcus sp. AM011 (assembly GCF_013372595.1). Taxonomy (NCBI): domain Bacteria; kingdom Pseudomonadati; phylum Myxococcota; class Myxococcia; order Myxococcales; family Myxococcaceae; genus Myxococcus; species Myxococcus sp. AM011. The sequence goes on along the minus strand of NZ_JABXEM010000102.1, from coordinate 13,636 downwards.
CGGCGCGGAGCTGTCCGACAACATGGCCTGGCACGTGGTGCCGGTACCGCGCACCGCGCTCGGTGGGCATCTGCTGCTGCGCGTCCAGTCGAGCAACCCGAACATCGGAGTGGCGCAGGGCGCGTTGATCGGCTCGAGGCATCAACTGCTCGCCAAGGTGACGCGCGAGGGCCAGGCGCCGTTCGTCATGGGCATGCTCCTGCTCGCGGTGGCCGTGGGCTCCGGTGGAGCGTTCCTGCTGCACTGGCGTCGGCGGATGCTCGCGGGCCTGGCGGTGTTCTCCGCCAGCGGCGGCTTCGTATTGCTGGGCCTGAGCGGCATGCCCAACGCGCTGTGGGACGCGCCCATCACCGCCACGCGCTTCACGGTGCTCGGCATCTTCCTGCTCGTGTCGGGCCTCATCGAGTTCGTGTCGGACGCGCTCCTCAACAACCAGCGGCGCTGGTTCCGGATGGGGGCCATGGGCTACTCGGCGCTCTGCGTGGTGGCGGCCCTGTTCGTATTCGCGGACCTGGGCACCGCGCAGCGCATCCTGGTGCCCTTCCTGCCCTTCTCGTTCTCCATCCTGCTCATCTGTTTCAGCGTGGCGGCGACGGAGGCGTGGCGCGGCAACCCCGACGCCCGCATCTTCGTGGCGGGCCTGGCGGGGCTCGTCCTCTTCCTCGCGCTCACGGTGCTGCCCGTCATCGGCGTGCTGCCCTTCTCGCTGGGCAACGTGTCGCACTGGGGCTACCTGGCGTTGACGCTGTCGCTCCTGGGCATCGTCGCGCGACGCTCCATGGAGGTGGTGCGCTCGCTGGAGGCCCACACCCGGCAGTTGGAGGAGCGGCAGTTGGAGGTGCGCAACCTGGCCGAGCGCATGGGCACCGGCGCCGGAGAGCTGGCCACGGTGGTGCAGCAGCTGCGCTCCACCAGCGACCAGCAGACCGAGGGCGTCAGCCGTCAGGCCGCGGCGCTGCAGGAGGCCGAGCAGACGGTGAAGGAGATTCGCCGCTCGTCGCAGATGACGGCGGAGAAGGCCAGCTCGCTGGCCGCGTCGGCGGAGGGCGCCGAGCAGGTGGGCCGCGAGGGCAGCGCCGCGCTGGAGCGCACGCTGGCGGACCTGGCGGCGATTCGCTCCGAGGTGTCGGAGATGGCCCGTCGCATCCTCGCGCTCGACGAGCGCACGCGCGAGGTGTCCGGCATCGTCGACTCGGTGAAGGACCTGGCGGACCAGTCCAACATGCTGGCCATCAACGCGGCGATTGAAGCGGCGCGCAGCGGAGAGAGCGGCCGGGGCTTCGGCGTGGTGGCGCGAGAGATGCGCGGACTGGCGGACCAGTCCATCCGCGCCACGCACCGCATCCGCGAGGTGCTCAACGGCGTGAGCGCGAGCATGCGGGAGGCGGCCCAGTTCAGCGAGAAGGGCGACGAGCGCGTCCGGCAGAGCCTGGATGCCGTGCGCACATCCAGCGCGCAGTTCCAGGAGCTGGCCATCCTCATTGGCGACTCCAGCGCGAGCATGCGGCAGATCACCGCCGCCGTCAGCGCGCAGGACTCGGGCACCCAGCAGATGGCCATGGCCATCCAGGAGCTGTCCGGGCAGATGCAGCGCACCCTGAAGACGGTGCAGGAGACGCAGGAAGCCACCCGCTCCGTCCAGGGGCTGGCGGAGAGCATGTCCGGCCTCGCCACCCAGTCGCTCCGGGCGGAAGGCTCCACGCAAATCTCAACGCCCCGGTAGTCCTTCCCCGGAAGCGAGCTCCCATGCGTACCCAGTCCGCCCTTCCCACCCTGCTGCTCGTGCTCTTTGCCGTGGCTTCAGCGTGTGGAGGGGCGCACGGGGCGGCCGCGGACCCGAACCGGCCCCCCCCCCCGAAGACGACGGTGGCGGTGGAGAGCCGGAAGCTCGTGGACGTCAACCTCTACGCGCTGACGGGGACGCGGCGGCTGCGGCTGGGGACGGTGCCGGGGATGACGACGCGCAACTTCGTGTTGCCTCCCGACCTGGTGGGCACCACGGACCGCATCCGCTTCGGCATCGAAATCATCGGCACCCTGGGCCACAAGAGCCTGGGCAGCGACAGGACCTTCGAGAGCGAGCAGGAGATGTCCGTCCGCCCCGGCGATGAGCTGTCGCTGACCATCTACTGACTACGCCTTCGTGCCCACGTCCCGGGCCGCCCGCCGTACCGCGTCCAGCAGAGAGTGGAGCGTCTGCTCATCCGTGGCGGGCGCCATCACCGTCGCCCGCAGCCAGCGCGTGCCGGAGACGACGGAGGACGCCAGGTGGAAGTGGCCCTCCGAGATGAGCCGGTCCCGGATGGCGACCTGCCGTGAGTCTCCCGCCGCGTCACGGTGGCGAAAGCACACCACGTTGCTCTGCGGCTCGAAGGGCGTCTCGAAGTCGTCGTGCGAGCACAGCAACGCCCATAAGCGATGCGCGGTGGCATGACGACCCGCCACGTATCGGGCGAGCCCCGCCTCTCCCCGCCAGGCCAGGTTGAGGAAGAGCTTCAGTCCGAGCTCCGCCTTGGCGCCCTCCACGGTCCGCTGCATCAAGTCCGGCCCGCCGCGCTCATCCTCGAAGAAGAGGTAGTCCGCCTCCTGGCGGAACGCCCGGTCCAGGTCCTCCTTCCGACGCAGAAGCACGGCCGCCGCCAGCGTCGACGTCCTCATCATCTTGTGCGCATCCCAGATGATGGAGTCCGCCTGCTCGATTCCCTTCAGCAGGGACTTGAGCACCTCATCCAACAGGGCCGAGCCTCCATGCGCGGCGTCCACGTGGAACCAGACCCCCCGCTCGCGACAGCACTGGCCCACGCCCACCAGGTCGTCATAGAGCCCGGTGGCGGGAGCACACGCATTGGCCACCACGGCCACCACGGTGCGTCCCCGCCGCGCCTGGGCAGCGAGGCCTTCGTGGACACCCTGGACGACGACGCGCCCGAGTGAGTCACAGGGCAGCCCCACCACCGCATCGCACCCGAGACCCATGATGGCCGCGGCTCGCCTGATGGAGAGGTGGCACGAGGCCGGCGCCAGGATGACCGCCTCGCGAGGAGCTCCCTGTGTCCAGGCCCCGGGGAAGGCCCGGGCCCGCGCCGCGAGCAGCGCCGTGAGGTTGGCCAGCGAGCCGCCATGAACGAGCACGCCCCCCGAAACGCCACCCCGCCACCCCACCTTCTCCAGCATCCAGTCGATGACGGTGAGCTCGACGGTGGCGGCCGAGGCCCCCATCTCATACAGGGACATGGCGTTGTTCGTGACGCCATGGACCAGGTCCGCCAGCGCCGCCGGCAGGTCAGGCGTCGCGCATTGGTGCGCGAGATATCCCGGATGGTGCAGCCGGGTCCCCTCCGAGAGATAGGCTTTCAGGAAGTCATCGAGCGCTTGTGCGTCCATGCCCCCTTCCCGAATCCACCGGTGGAGTGACAGCTCCCGCGCCAGTTCGGAGGGAGGGCGCCGCGCCGTCACCCGCGCGTGCCCTCCCTGGCTGGTGTCCACGTAGTCCCGGAGCCGCCGCACCGTGACGTCCACCGCCTGGTCCCACTCCTCCAGGTTCCAGACGCCATCAGACGACCTGTCGCCTGGCGGCGACGACGCTTCGGTTTCCTTTGCCATGGCAACAGCCTTCCCCGGCGCGCTCCGCCGGAATCAATCCAAGGAGAGGGAACGACCTGTCAAAAGCCCTGGATGAACGCCCAGCCCCAGGGAAGCATCCAGGACCGCGCCATGGAGAACACGGGCCTGGGGCTCGCAAAGCCAGCGCACCAGCTCCGCGATCTCCGACGCTTCAATCAATCGCTGTTTCGGCAGTCGTGCGATGAGCGCGCGCCGGGCGTGGTCGCTCAGGGGCGCCAAGGTGCTCGCCCGGAACATCGGTGTGTCGGTGGCACCGGGCGCCACGCACACCACCGTCACGGGCTCATGAGCCAGTTCCGCCGCCAGTTGCCGGGTCAGGAAGGCGATGGCCGCCTTGCTCATTCCATCCGCGGCGCGAAACCCCGGGAAGGCGGCGAAGGCGCCATCCACGCTGGAGAGCATCACCACCGTGCCACTCCCCTGCTCCAGCATCTTCGGAACCAGCATGCGGGTCAGCCAGAGCGGGCCCAGGCAGTTGACCCGGAAGAACAGCTCATCCTCCATCAACGCCGACCCGCCGCCCTCGGCCTTGACGGTCTCCGTCCCCAGCGCGGCGTTGTTGATGAGGATATCGACCGGGCCCGGAAGGCCGCTGACCAGCGCCTGCACCTGGGCCGCGTTGGACTGGTCCAACGGCAGGGCCAGATGTCCCCGGTCCTCGTCTGCGCTGATTTCCCGGAGCAGCGCCAGCGCGCGCTCCCTGCCTCGATGGTAGGTCAGCCAGACCCGGTCCCCCTGGCCCGACATGGCCCTCACCACCTCCGCTCCGATGCCGCTGGACCCACCGGTGACCAACACCGTCCGACGTGCCCGCCCCGCTTCGCTCGACGGCTTCATTGGCCCGCCCCCAAAGACTGCTCGAACATGACCATTTCCTCCCCGGTTGGATTCATCTCGTGAAAAGCTCGGAGGCCCGTGAATGGGCTTCTGGAGAGCCGCGCGCCATGATGACGAATCTGGACATCACTGCGATTGGCCACCACCCGTCAGTCAATAACAGTTTGGCCGTCCCGAGCCCATATCATCCAAACAAGAAAGCCGTCGCATCCGCGCGTGCGGGCAAAGCAAGACACATGAGAGGATTCAACGCGGTGAAGGTCGAGGCGGCGGGCCAATTGGAGCTGATGGACGGTGGAGCGCCCACGACGTAGGCCGCGCCATCAAACCCGCAGGAGCGGAGGAGCGGAGGCTTCGTGCGGGGTTCGGCTTCGCGCCCGCAGAGGAGCTACCGCGTTTCGATTAACCAGAAACTCCGGACAGCCCTGGGCCGACAACGTGTGGACCCCTGGGGTCGAATCGCGGTGAGACACAGGCTCGCCGCGCGCGGCCCGAGGACTGCTCGCGGGGACAACCCGCCTGGAGAAGAAAGATGCACACGAAACGGATGTCGTCGTTGCTCGTCCTGCTGCTCGTGGGGCTCTCCGCATGTGGTGGCGAGGGCGAGGTGGTGGCGGACGTGCCCGAGGCGCTCGACACGAGCACGGCTGAGCTGAACACCTCCATCTACAACCGGGCGCGGGCCTACGCGTCGGCCCATCCCACGCGAGACGGCGGCACGTGGGACCAGTGGTGCGCGTCGCTGATGTGGCGCTTCGGCGGGTTCCCCGAGTCCTCCGCGCGGCCGTCGGCCATCGAGGCCTACCACGCGTCGACACGGCAGCCGTACTCCGCCGCCCAGGCACCCGCGGGCGCGTTCCACTGGTGGGATATCGGCTCGTTCGGGCACGTGGGCCTGGACCTCAACGGCGGTGGCACCACGGTCTTCATGGCCACGCGGAAGCTGTCGCAGAGCTGGGGCAACGCCATCGGCATCAACAGCGTGTCCGGGTATTCGTCGGCTTCGGGCGCGCGGTATCTCGGCTGGTCGCTGGACTACGCGGGCAGCGTCATATCAGACCATGGCCCCCTGCCCGGTGGTGGTGGCGGAGGCATTCCCCGGACGTCGACGGAGGACGATGGAGTCCCTGGTCCCATCTACTACAAGCGCATCCAGACGGTGGGACAACGGGACTTCGGCTACACGGGCCCCATCGACGGTGTCACCGGGCCCGTCACGGAGAAGATCCGCGTGAGAATCACGGCGCGAGAGCTCAACCGCCGGGGCGGCCCGCGCACCTCCGCACAGGACGATGGAATCCCGGGCGCCATCTACTGGCAGCGCGTCCAGACGGTGGGCCGGGAGTTCGGCTACACGGGCCCCATCGACGGGATTCCCGGTCCCAACACGTACAAGGCCGAGCACCGCATCTGCGGCTATGCCGTGAACCGGGCGTTCTAGCCGACACGGCCCCTGCCCTCGCGCTCGCCGTGCCTTTGGCGCCGAGCGCGAGGGTGGATGCGGTTACAGTCCGCCCATGACTGTCCAGGCCACGGGCGTACTGCTCGACATTGAAGGGGGCGTCGCGACGCTCACGCTGAACGACGCCGCGCGCCGCAACGCGATGACTCCCGAGCTGGGAGACGCGCTGCGGGCCCGAGTGGAGGAGCTGCGCCGGAGGGATGACGTGCGCGCCGTCGTCCTCGCCGGAGCGGGCGGCACCTTCTCCGCGGGCGGCGACCTCCAGATGCTGGAGCGACTGCGCCAGGTCTCCTTCGAGGAGGCCCGCGGCTTCATGCTCGACTTCTACTCGCGCTATCTCAGCATCCTCGACCTGCCCGTGCCCACGGTGGCGGCGGTGGAGGGCGCGGCCATTGGCGCGGGGCTGTGCGTCGCGCTCGCGTGCGACGTGTGCATCGTCTCCGAGGACGCGAAGCTGGCCCTCAACTTCGTGCAGCTCGGCCTGCATCCCGGCATGGGCGCCACGTACCTGGTGCCGATGCGAGCGGGCCCCCAGCGCGCCGCGGAGCTGCTGCTCACGGGCCGCCGCTTCGATGGCCGCGAGGCGGTGCGGCTCGGACTGGCGCTGGAGGCCACCGCCGCGACGGAGACGCGGACCCGCGCGAGCGCGCTCGCGACCAACATCGCGGCGAACGCACCGCTGGCGACGCGTGGACTCAAGCAGCGACTCGGCCTGGACCGCGCGGGACTCCAGCGCGCACTGGAGGAAGAGGCCCGACTCCAGGCGGAGAGCTACGGCAGCGCGGACCTGGGCGAAGGGCTCGCGGCGGCCGCGGCGCGCAGGCCCCCGGTGTTCCAGGGACGGTAATCCGCCCACCGCCGTGCTTCCTCGACGCGAGGGTTCGCGACATGCTGCCCGGCGGCCCTCGCGGTGGACGCGAGGCCGAGGCGGGAGGGATGGAGATGGGACAGCTTCGACTGGAGCGACATCTGCACGGGGTGCACGTGGTGCTCATGTGCGCGGATGACGCGGAGGAACAGGCCGAGTGGGTGCTGAGCGTGCTCACGCGCCTGCCGCCCGGCGGCCTCATCCCCGGACGCACGCTGCGCTTCGGCTGGTCCAGCCTGCGCCTGGACCCGCGCGGGGACTCGCTGGTGGTGACGGAGCCCGACTTCGACGGCGACCCGCTGAACGACTGGCGCGACGACATCACCGTGACGCTGCGAATCCAGGGGCGGATGCTCGAGACGACGCAGACGGTAGGCACCGAGCCCTTGTTTCCTCGCTATGGAGACAAGGTCGCGGCCGTGCCCGGATGGGACAGGAGCTCCCGCGTCGCCATGGCGCGCGCCCGGGCCCCCGAGGGCACGGACTCCGGCTGGCTCATCGTCCCCCCTGGCCCCCCGGGCGATGAGACCTTCGAGACCTTCCCCGTGTACTCCCTGCTGCGTCGTCGCCCCGCGTTGATGAGCGCGCTCGCGCTGCCGGGGGGATGGGTGGCGGAGTTCGAGGACGACACGCTCGTGGGCTACGGAAAGCCCGACTGAGAATCGGCGCCGGCGTCAGGTACGCTCCGGGCACACCGTCCTGGCCCCACTCAAAAATTCGAAGACCCGAACATCATGACCAAGCTCAATCAGATCATCGCCGTCGAGAAGGGCGTCAAGAACCGCTCCCAGCAGGAGCTGACGCAGGCCCACCACGACCTCCAGAAGCCGCAGTTGCTCAACGGCATCTCCCGCACCTATCAGCCCCGTGACGAAGAGGGTGAGCGCTTCCCCCCCGAGTCCACGCGCGTGCAGGTGCGCTCCGACGACGTGTTGAAGAAGACGAAGGAGATCCTCACCCGGCTCTTCGACGTCACCGCCACCAAGGACCTCACCAACTGTCACGCCAAGGCGGACGTGCGTGTCGATGGGAAGGTGCTCCTCACGGGCGCCCCCGCCACGTACCTGCTCTTCCTGGAGAAGCAGCTCGTCGACCTGCAGACCTTCGTGAAGAAGCTGCCCACGCTGGACCCGTCGGAGTCCTGGGTTCCGGACCCGGCGCAGGGCCTGTGGGCCACGGAGCCCGTGCAGACGGCGAAGACGAAGAAGGTCCCCCGCAACCACGTGAAGGCCGAGGCCACCGAGAAGCACCCCGCCCAGGTGGAGGTCTATTACGAGGACATCGTCGTCGGCTACTGGAAGACGGTGAAGTACTCGGGCGCCCTCCCCGCCGTCCGGGTCAATGAGCTGGTGGAGCGGGTGGAGAAGCTCCAGCAGGCGGTCAAGTTCGCGCGCGAGGAAGCCAACGCCGTGGAGGTGGAAGAGATGAAGTCGGGCGAGGTTCTCCTCGGCTATCTCTTCGGTTAGACTCAGCCGCGCAGTCCTTTCGGAGTACAAACTCAAACTCAGCAGCAAGTTGACGCCGAGCGTTCCCCGGTCGCCTTCAGTGCAGGTTCAAACCCTGCCCCCGCCACGCTCTGCGGCGGGGTAGCCCAACTGGTAGAGGCAAGCGACATCAAGGGCCCGCGAAGCACCCCACGTTCAAATTCTCACTCCAGACTCAGCATTCGCTGTCGCAGGTCCGATCTACCGGCTTCGCCCTTCTCCCCGAGATGCTGGTGCAATTCCAGCCCGCCGCTTCACCTGCTTGCGCGGCGGTCGTTCAATCGCAGGACACGGGGCATCACACTGAGGCGAAGTCTTAAACGTGCGGACCTCATCAATGGCAGCACCCCGAGCCCGGTCAGGAGGACACCCTGATCGGGCTCACCTGTTTTCACGGGCGAAACTTCCAGCGCGGCTGTTTCATCTGGTTGACACGTCCCACCCTGGCGGCTCACGTGGGGTTGCTCTCCGCGCGCGAGGCGACTTCAATGCGGAGTCGCGATGCTGTTCGGAAGCAAGACTCCGCCGTCCCGTTCGGAGCTCGTCACCGAGGCGGACGTGGCGCGCTCGAAGGGCCGGCTGAACAAGGCCATCTCCGGGTACAGGAAGGCGCTGGAGCTGGAGCCCAAGGACGCGGTGGTGCTGGGCAAGCTCGCGCCGCTGCTGGCCCGGGTGAAACAGCCGGAGGCCGCGCTGGAGAGCTTCCGCGCGGCGGCCCAGGCGCACCTGGACAAGGGCTTCGCGGACAAGGCGCTCGCCGTGTATGCGCAGGCGGCGGAGCTGTTCCCCCTGGAGCTGGACCTCTGGCGACAGGTGTCTCAGCTCCACGTCGTGAAGGGACACCGCGCGGAGGCGGTGAAGACGCTGCTCCGGGGCCGGCTCCACTTCCGTCGAAGCGCCGAGCGGACGGGCGCCATCCTCCTGCTGCGAGAGACGCTGGCGCTGGACGCGACGCTGTTCGAGGTGAAGCTGGACCTGGCGTTGCTGCTCGCGCGGCAGAAGCAGCGGGACGAAGCGCTCGCGGTGCTGGGGCCCCTGGCTTCGGAGGCGAAGAGCCGCCGTCACGTGCGCAGGTTGAGGTGGACGCAGGCGCAGGTGACGCCGGGCGTGGGCACATTCGCCGCGTGGCTGCGCGCGGCGTTGCTGGGCCGCTGAGCGTCAGCCCTTGAAGGCCAGCGACGCCACCAGGCCCACGCCAGCATGAACATCCCCACCGCCACCAGGCAGGACAGGAGGGCCGGTCCCCGGTGACAGGCCCCGGGCTCGTCCCGCGCGGAGGACGACTCGTCACCGGCGTCGGCGCTTCCGTCACATGCCGGACCTCGCCTTCGACACGTCCCGCTACGACACGGTCCTCCAGTGCCTCCGGCGTTCGCCGGCGGCCCGCAGCGAGGAGCGTGTCCATGCATCGCCCGATGTCCGTCCGAAGCCTCTTCCTGGCGAGCGCCCTCACCCTGGCCTTCGTGCCCGGGTGTCAGGACGCCCCGCCGCCCGTTGACTCCCCTCCCGAGCCGCTGGGTGCCGCCACCCAGGGCCTCACCTGCGGCGACAGCCTCATCCCCGCGATGACGGCCGGCGACGCCCCGAGCGGGCTCGCCATCGCCTCCAGCCAGTTCAGTGCCTCCAACCCCGGCTGGATGGCGCTCGACGGCAGTGACACCACCCCGTGGCTCTCCGCGAGCGGAAAGGGCTCCGCCTGGCTCACCTACGAGTTCTTCAACGGACCGAGGACTGTCACCCACTACGCCATCCAGTTCTCCAACGGCTCGCTCACGGCACGAGCGCCGAGGGACTGGACGCTGCAGGGCTGGTCCGGCTCCGCGTGGACCACGGTTGACTCGCGCACGCTCCAGACGAATTGGGGTGGCAGCGAGCTGCGTGAGTTCGCCGTCGCGACTCCGACGGCCTTCAGCAAGTACCGCCTGATGGTGACGGAGGACAACGCGGCCGGCACGGGCGTGGACGTCCTCTCCATCGGCAAGCTGAGCTTCTACAACTGCGCCTGCGCCACCAACGTCAACCAGGTGCCGGACATGACGAGCGCGACCGCGCCCTCCGGCATCGTCACGGCGTCGGGCGCCTACAGCGCCAGCTACGATGCATGGAAGGCCTTCGACAGCGTGGACACGGCGGCCTCCATGTGGATCTCCGCCGTCACGCAGACCCCCGCCTGGGTGGCCTACGAGTGGCCGGACGGTCCGCGCATCATCAGCCGATATGCCCTCAAGTTCACCAACGGCGACCTGACCACGCGCGCGCCAAAGAACTGGACCTTCCAGGGCTGGAACGGCAGCACGTGGGTGACGGTCGACACGCGCGTCGACGAGATGAACTGGTTGGGCTCGGAGCGCCGCGAGTACACGCTCACCAGCCCGAAGACGTTCAGCAAGTTCCGGCTGAACGTGACGGACGACAATGACGCTCGCACCGGGGTCGAGGTCATCTCCCTGGCGCGGCTGGAGCTGCTCGGCTGCGTGCGCGACACGGTGGCGCCCCTCGTGCCGGTCTTCACCGGCTTCACGCCGGCATCCCCGAGCACGCAGACCAGCACCACCCTCGCGGGCACCACCGAGGCGGGCGCCACCGTGCGCCTCTTCTCCGGAGGCACCTGCGCCGGAACCGCCATCGCGAGTGTGACGGCCAACGCCACGGGCACCTTCACCCGGGCCTTCACCATGACGGCCAACACCACGAGCACCTTCTCCGCGAAGGCGGAGGACGCCGTGGGCAACGTCTCCGCATGCTCGGCGCCCATCAGCTACGTGCACGACAACCTGGCCCCCGCCACCCCCTTCCAGCTCGCCTTCGTCCCGAGCGCCGCGGGCACCCAGTTGACGCCTCAGCTCAACGGCCGCACCGAGGCGGGCGCGCTCGTCCGCGTCTTCCAGAACTCCAGTTGCGGAGGCACGCCGCTGACCACCACCACGGCGACCGCCAGCACCGGCAACTTCAGCTTCAACCTGCCCGTGGGAACCAACGCCGTGACGACGTTCACGCTGCGCGCGGTGGATGCCGCGGGGAACCTGTCCGGCTGCTCCCCGTCGGTGGCGTACACGCATGACAACCTGGCGCCGCCGCCGCCCCTCTTCACGCCGGGACTGGTGCCCTTCCCACAGGCGCCCTTCGTCAGCGCGGTGCGCGCGCAGGGCGAGCCCCTCACGCGCGTGGTCCTCTTCTCCGACGCGGGTTGCACCACGCCCATGGGCACGGAGGTGCCGTTGGACAATGCCGGCGGTGCGCTGGTGCCGCTGCTCGCCAACCAGGTCGGTGTCACCGTCTTCGCGAGGGCCCGGGACGCGGCGGGCAATCAGTCCGCCTGCACGTCCTTCACGGAGACCTGCGTCGCGGGCTTCCTGGACTGCGACGGCAATCCAAGCAACGGCTGTGAGACGTCGAGGATGGACGACGCGGCGAACTGCGGCGCGTGCGGCACCGTGTGCGGTGGCGCGGCCTCGGCCAGTGGCGTCTGTGGCGCGGGGACATGTGGCCTCGGCTGCGCGGTGGGCACCTTCGACTGCGACGGCGACGCGGTCAACGGCTGCGAGTCCTCCACGGCCTGCGGCCCCGGCGTGTGTCAGGTGACACCCGAGCGAGAGCTGCTCATCACCGACTTGTCCGTGGTGGAGGACCCGGTGCGGACCACGGGCAACGGCGTCTGGACGTTCGGCATGCTGATGCGCCGCATGAACGGCGGGCAGAGCCCCTCCGAGCTGGTGCGAAACTGGCTGAAGACGTGGGAGGAGAACCAGTTCATCGAGGCCTCGTTCGTCGGCGCGCGCCCGCGCATCCGTCCCGACGTGCTCGGGCCCTGGGAGACGCGCAGCGGTGGTCCCAACGCGCCACTCGACTTCAACACCGCGCCGTTCCGACTGCTCGCCATCGTCAACCGCATCGACCTGCGCAGCGAGGGCACGCACTCGGGTGAGGGCCGCTTCGTCTTCGGCGTCACCACGCCCAGCGGCCAGCCCCTGCCGTTCACCGTCATCCTGGAGTACATGCTGCCCGGTGACGGGCCGGAGGACATCCAGCGCTGGGCGCGCGACTGGCACGAGCTGGGCACGCTGAGTCTCGGCACGCCGGCGTACAACACGAAGCTCCAGGCGCTGACGGACCGCTTCACCCAGTCCTTCGTGGCACCGGGACACTTCATGGGCAGCGCCATCCATCAGGTGCGCACCAACGAGAACGCGCTGGACCCGCTGTGGGAGCTGCGCGAGTTCCACTTCGGCCCCACCGGACTGGCGCCAGCTCCCGTGGCCCTCACGCCGGAGCTCTTCCACTCCGGCTCGCCCCTGGTGACGAACTACGTGCAGCAGAACCTGGCGCCCCTGATGAGCGGCACGCATCAGGTGCCGGCCTTCTTCGAGGGGCAGCCCTTCCTCGCGGGCTCCGCGCTCACTCCGTTCTTCTTCTTCTGGAACGCGCCGGGCGCGGACCCCGAGGCGCGGCATCGCTTCTCCCTCAACACGTGCAACGGCTGTCACGCGGGAGAGACGCAGACCCCCTTCCTCCACGTCTTCCCGCGTTCGGCCGGGAGCGCCTCGGGCCCGTCCTTCTTCCTCGTCGGTCAGGGCGCGACGCCGGACCCCATCACCGGCACTCCGCGCGTCTTCAACGACCTGGGCCGCCGGGACGACGACCTGGAGAACCTGGTGTGCGGAGCGCCGCAGAGCCTTCAGGCGCTGACGGGCTCCGTGGGTGAGTCGCTGCTCGCGCCGCGCTCACTGAGCAGCACGAAGAACCTGGACGCGGCCGTGCCGGGCTTCCCGCCTCGCTCGAACCTGCCTCCGGGCCGCGTCCACTGACACACGCTGGACACGCGAAGTGAACGGGCCGGGCTCCACGAACGCGCGGGGAGTCCGGCCCGAGTCGTGTCCGAGGCGTTGCGCACGAGCTCAGAAGCTCCCGAGCATCCACGCGCTGCCCACGAGGATGGACACCGTGGACGCCACGCGAGGCACGTGCGTCGCGAACTTGGAGGAGACCTGACGGATGCGGGAGAAGGCGGCGATGCCCGCGGTGAGCGCGGACATGGCCAGCGTGCTGCCGACGGAGAAGCCGCCCAGGTAGAGGGCCTGCTCCGGCCCCGTGCCCGAGACAGCGACGGGCAGCAGCAACAGCAGCGCGGACGCCCCGGTGAGCCCATGCACCAGACCCACGGCGAGCACGCCTCGGGAGGCCTGACTCGCATCACCAACGCCCAGTTTCCGCCGCAGCCCCCAGACGCCCATGCCCAGCAGCGCGAGACCCGCGATGCGCTCGGCCCAGCGGTCAATGGATTCGAGATGCACGGCGGACAGGAGCACCAACAGGACACCCGCGGCGACCAGGGTGCCGAGCCCATGGCCCAGCCCCCACAAC
>NZ_JABXEM010000101.1:0-34745 GCF_013372595.1 Myxococcus sp. AM011 | reverse complement strand
GGCTGATCCTTCACCGCCCCCGTGAAGGCCCCCCGCACGTGGCCGAACAGCTCACTCGCCAGGAGCTGCTCCGACAGCGTCGGACAGTTCACCGTGACGAACGGCCGCCGCCGCCGCGCGCTCATCGAGTGCAACGCCCTCGCGAGCACCCCCTTGCCCGTACCGCTCTCGCCGCGCAGCAGCACCGCCGCATCCGAGGTCGCCGCGCGGGAGACCAGTCCAATCGCCGCGTGCATCACCGGCGAGCTGGTCTCCAGCGTCGCCTCCGGCACCGCCTGCGCGAGCTGTCCCTCCAGGCTCTCCAACTGCGACGACAGCGCACGGTGCTCCCTGGAGCGGTCCAGCACATGCCGTATCTGCGCCGGCGTGAAGGGCTTGGGCAGGTAGTCCCGCGCCCCCCGCCGCACCGCCTCCACCGCCGTGTCGAACGTCGCGTACGCGGTGATGAGCACCACGTCCAGGTTGGGCGACTCGGCGAGCAGCCTCGGCAGCAAATCCAATCCACTCGCGGTGCCCAGCCGCAGGTCGACGAAGGCCAGGTCGGCCGGCCCCTGGGCGAGCGCCGCCAGCGCCGCCTCGGGCGTGGCCGCCTCGCGCACCTCGCAGCCGAACCCCTCCAGGCACACCCTCAGCGTGTGACGGATGTTGCGCTCGTCGTCCACCACCAGCACCCGCATCGGGCGCTCCCCTGAAACGGGGCCCTGCTCCTGCCTTGCATCCATGCGTCAATCCTAAGTGCATCACCCGAGCCCCGCCGTGCGTCCCGCACGACGCGAGTCCTCACGGGGACTTCCACGCCGCCCCCGCCACCCCTGTCGTGCGGTCCGCAACCTGGACCCGGCCCTTTCGTGCAGGCTGCAACACACCGGACGCAACCAATGCTGGCGTTGGTCCCCGGTTTGCGGTGGAACAGGGGCCTATGGGTTTGAACGGGAACGACGAGGGTGCCGAGGACAACATCTTCACCCGTGACAGGCCCCCCACCCGCAACCAGAAGCGCGTCCGCCAGGCCGTGACGCTGGGCGTCGTGCTGGCGGTGCTCGCCGTCGTGTGGGGCTATCTCCAGGGCGGAGAGAACCGCGCCATCAACGCCATGTCCCCCGCCCAGCGCGAAGCCCTCTTCCAGGAGACGCGCGACAGCTTCCACCTCATGTGCCTGGGCGACGCCGGCCCCCGCCTCCTCCAGCGCTGCCAGAAGCAGGCGGAGTTCATCCTCCGCTTCTCCGAGTGTGACGAGGCGTGCCGTCAGGAGCTGGAGCCCGTGCTGCGCAACGCCGTGCGCTGAAGCCTTCGACTCGGAGAGGCTTGCGAGATGCACGGCTTCGCGCGGGCGAGCTTGCTGGATGCAACAGACGCGGAGCTTCGAGGCGCTCGAGTCCCTCGAAAGACCTGCTCCACCGCGCGGCACGGGGTTTGCCCCTGGAGTCGCCGTCATGCGTCCTCATCCGCACCTGTCCGTCGAGTCCTCCTCCCCTGACCCCGTCACCGAGCCGGAGCCCGCCTCCCTGGCGCGTCCCTGGTGGAAGGACCTGCTGTGGATGCTCGGGCTGGGAGTGGCCCTGGCGGCCATGGTCGGCTGGCTGGCATCGGAGCGCCGCGCCGTGCTGACGCTGGAGCCCGAAAGCCGTGCCGCCGTGTTCGATGATGCGTGGGCCAGCTTCCAGCGTCTGTGCTCGGCCCCTCTTCACACCGGGCTGGTGCCGCGCTGCCGCGAGCAGGCCCGCTTCCTGTTGCTCTTCCCCGAGTGCCAGGGCGCGTGTCGCGAGCAGGCCCAACCGCACGGGCGTGCCCTGCGCTGAATCGGCGTGCCCCGCGCCGCATGGGCGCCTTGCGCTGAAGCAGCGCCCCCCGGAACGTGATGACCGGGAGGCGCTCACTGGCGTCACGTCAGTGGAAGCTCACCGTCGTGCGCGCCAGCACCAGCCATGAGTTTCGACGGTCCGGCTCCTCGAGCGGCGCCGTGTCGTAGCGCTGCAGATACCCCGCGACGCCCACGCCCAGGAAGGACGTGGTCCACCAGCGCACGGCGAGCGACGCGCTCGACGCGCCACCGGATTGCACATCCGAGGCGCCTCGGCCCAGCCACAGTCGCTCGACGCGCGCGGCCACCTCCAGCGCGCCCTCGGGGACCTGGCCCTCGCGCAGCGCCTGGAGGGACTGGGAGACATCGTCCTTCGGCTGCGGCCACAGGGGGCCGTCGTCGCGAGGCCGTCCCCAGGCCACCCAGGACACCTCCAGCGACGCCCCCTGGCTCTTCAGCTCGGGCAAGGCCTCGCGCGGGGTCCCCGGGTTTCCATCCGTGTCGCGCGAGCGCCGCTCCCACGCGGCGGCGGCCTCCGCGGCCACTCGCACCGGCCCCATGTCGACGCGCGCATGCGCCTCCGTCACGGTGCGCGTTCCGCTCACGGGCGGCGGCCGGTAGTAGACGAAGCCCTGCGGTCCGATGCCGCCGATGCCCGCGCGGTCATAGGCGCTCTCCACATGCGCGCCCGCGCCCACGCGCACGCCCCACGGGGACTCCAGCACTCCCGCCGAACGACCCCACCTGCCGTCCACGCGCACGTCCAGCGCGGGCAGCTGGTTGTCATTGCCCAGCGGACTGCGCGAGCCGTTGCCCACGCGCACCCAGGTCTCCAACGGCAGGCTCGCCGGCGTCCACCGCGCCTCCAGCCCCAGGTCACGCCGAGGCCAGAAGGACTGCGCCAGGCCCGACAGCTCGGGGATGGCGCGGGCCTCCAGGTGCTCGTCGTGCGCGCTGGGGAACAGCGGCGTCTTGTTGAAGCCGAGCGACAGCCGCACGTCCCGCAGCACCGTCACCGCGACGAAGGCGTCGATGAGGGCGGGCTTCTCCTGGGCCCACTCCGCCACGCCGCGCGCCACCAGCCAGGGAAGGGGACGGGCCTCGGCGCCCAGGCGCAGGCGCGCGAGCGTGAAGCCGTCGAAACCCTCCACGTCCGAGGCGTGCTGGCGGTAGTCCAGCTCACCCACCAGCGTCGGCCGAAGCCATGCCTCGTCCGCGAGCGCCGGCGCGGAGGCCAGCCCCCAGAGCAACAACCACGGTGTCGGGCGCATCAGTCGACCGGGATGATTTGGAGGAAGTGCGTGGTGCCGTTCGTCTCGTCGTCGTCGTGGTCCGCGGCGAAGATGCGGCGGTTGACGGCGTCGTAGGCGAGCCCGCGCACCTGCTGGTAGCCCGTGGCCAGCGCGGACGTCGCGCCGTCGGTGGTGGAGATGCGCAGCACCGTGCCCTGCCGCGTGCCGGTGAGCAGCGCGCCGCCGGGCCCCAGGGCCAGCAGGTCCGGCTCCGGAATGGTGGCGAGCGTCGTGAGCTCCGAGGGGTTGGACAGCGGGGAGCGGTACACCTTCCCGGCCACCTGGTCGGAGATGTAGAGCGAGTCCTCCACCGCCAGCACGCCCACGGGCTTCTGGAGCGCGCCCACCAGCTCCGTCTCGGTGCCCTCCAGCGTGACGTGCGCCACCGAGCCCACGTTCACGTTGTTGTTGCGCACGAAGTAGCTGTCGAGCAGCCGGCCGTCCTTCGTCACCGTGAGGCCGATGCGACGGCGGTTGATGGGGAGCCCCGGCACGGTGCCCGGGGTGCCGTCCGGACGCACGAACAGCACCGCGCCCGCGTTGCCGAAGCCGAAGCGCACGGTGACGAGGGTGCCGTCCTGCATGCGCACCACTTCGCCCAGGTTGGGGCTGTTGGCGGGCGCGTCCGGCAGCGCGGCCGCCACCGAGACGCCTTCTCCATCGCGGTACTTGAGGAGCCGGTGGTTCTGGTCGTCGGCGATGTAGAGCGTCTGCGTGGTGGCGTCCCAGAACAGGCCGTTGGGGTCGCCTTCGAGGGGAATCGCGCGGGGGCCGCGGTCGACCTGGGTGCCCGAGTCCGGAGTGTTCGGGACGGAGTCGTCGTCGCAGGCGCAGACGAGCGCGCAGAGGAGGAGGGCGGAGTGCAGGGGCTTCATGGGCGCGCAGGATGCCACAGCGGATGGGCGGGCAGGCGAGCGGGCACGGAGGAGACCTCGCGATGTGCCGGGCGGCGAGGGGCTTCGGGTTGCGGTCTGCACGGTGCCGTTGGAGGCCGCTGGGGAAAAGGCTCGGGATTCCGAGCCCCTGGCGCGGGGCGGAGGTGGCACGGCGGATGCGATGGGAGGGCGCGTGCGGCGGGTCATGAGGGCCCGGCACGGAGGACCCATGTGGCTGCCCCGCTTCGTGATGTCACTGCCGTTGTTCCACGCGCTGGCCGCCGGGGAGGTCGGTCCGTCGCCTGGTGAGGCGCCGCTCAAGGCGGTGCGGCTGCTGGGCGTGGAGCGGCTGGTCGAGGCCCGGGCGCGTGCTGAACATGCCTTGGATGGCGCTCGGCGGTGCTCGTGCTGCAGGGGCGTGCTGGAGCATGTGTATGACCGGCTGGGCTCCACGCTGTTCCTGGATGACGACCCCGAGCAGCTCGCGCGGGCCTTCGACGACGACGAGCGGGATGCCTTCACGGCGCGCGTGCTGGCCGCATGCATCGTCCTGTCGGGGCGCGAGCGTGTGGCGGCGATGGGGTGAGGGCCGCGGCGGGCTTCGCGCCGGTGCCCCGCGAGTGAGTGGCGTTGCGGGCGGTGTGGTGCCCGCCCTGGGAGGAAGGCATGTTGCGGTGGACCGAGTTCCTGGACGTGGAGGCCATCCGCCTGTCGCTGCACGCGAGAGACCGGGTGGAGGTGCTGCATGAGCTGGCGGGGTTGATGTCGGCCCGGGCGGGGGTTCCCCAGCGGGAGCTGGCGGTGCACCTGCTGGCGCGCGAGCAGCTCGGCGCGACGGCGATGGAGGGAGGCGTCGCGGTGCCGCACTGTCGCCATGCGCGCGCCGGGCGCATCGTCACCTGCCTGGGCATCCACCGGAGCGGGCTGGCGTTCGGCGCGCCCGAGGACGGGCTGGTGCGAATCTTCGTGGGGCTGGTGTCGCCGCCGGACACTGCCGGGCTGCACCTCAACGTGCTCTCCCGCATCGCGACGCTGCTGAGCGATGCGCGGCTGAGGGCGGAGCTGCTGGCCGCGCCCTCCGCCGGGGCGATTCGCGCGCTGCTCGTCAGCGCGGAGGAGGCGCACCTGCCGCTTCCCAACGAGCCCGCTCACGCCCGGTGAGGGGGGCTGCCCTGGAGGGCGAGGCGGATGTCTCGCGCGGACATGGGCCCGAGCGGGTCCGAGGTTGGCGAGGCGTGTGGAGCGGGCCGCGATTCCCGGTGCGCTCGCGGTCCTCACTCGATGACGCGGTGAGAGGTGGAGTGCCTTCGACGAGGTTGAGAAAAAGCGAGCGGGGCGGGGTCGAAGCGACTGACCCCGAATAACCGGAGAGAAGTGTGTAGTGGGCTCGAAGAAAGACAGGAGAGGGATGCGGAATCGCGGTGGTGGACACATCTCTGCGCCGACTCGGGAGGTGGCGGTGCGCCCGAGGAGGTGAGCCATGCTGCGGTGGACTGATTTCCTGGAGGTTGAAGCTGTCCGCCTGACGTTGGAGGCGCGCGAGCGGGTGGGGGTGGTGAATGAGCTGGCGGGGCTGATGTCGGCCCGGGCGCGGGTGTCCCCCAAGGAGCTGGCGTCGCATCTGCTGGCGCGCGAGCAACTGGGCTCGACGGCGATGGTGGGGGGCGTGGCGGTGCCGCACTGTCGGCTCGTCGGCGTGCCGCGCATCGTCACCTGCGTGGGAATCCATCCCCAGGGCGTGGACTTCGGCCAGCCCGATGGTGAGCGAGGGCGCATCTTCGTGGGCATGGTGTCGCCGCCGGACACGGCGGGGCTGCACCTGAGCGTGCTGGCGCGCATCGGCGCGCTGTTGCGCAACGCCCGGCTGCGCGAGGCGCTGCTGACGGCGCCGTCTCCATCGGCCCTGCGCGCGCTGCTTGTGTGCGTCGAGGACGCGCACGTGAATCACCGGTCCGAAGTCGCCCTGGCCCGGTGAGGGTGGGGTGGCCGGAGGAAGGCCGCTGACGCGGACTCAGTGGACGTCGAGAATCTGGCCCTGGCCGTCGACGGCGTAGACCGCGCCGCCGTCCAGGATGGGCACATCCAGGCCGCAGCGGCTCAGGACCGGTGAAAACCGGACGAAGTAGAGGTCGTCGCGAGCCTGGTGGATGAAGGTCTCGTAGGTGCTTCGCCGCGACAGGCACTCATCCAGACGTGGGTCGGTGCGGTGACCCTTGAGCTTGCCTCCAGGAGGCAGGAAGTCGCTCATGGCCACTTCCATCGCCGACGCCATGGGCCCCGTCAGATGGACACCCGTCTCGAAGGAATCAGGGAAGTCGATGTTCCGGGCCTGCTCCGGCGGAGCCCATCGCGCCTTCTCATGCTTGTAGTAGCCGAAGAAGGAGCAGCCGCTGAGGGCTCCGAGTGAGGCGACCGCGAGCAGGGTTCGTCGCATGGATGCTTTCCGCGTCATGGCAGCCAGTCCTGCCCTTCGAACATCTTGAGGTCACCCCAGTTCCCCTCGACTCTACCTATGTGGATGGCCATGGCCGGGCCCGAGGAGAAACACGCCTCCCGGATGCGACGCATCGCGGGCTCTCGGCACCTCGCAGTACTTCTTGCCGCTCGCCCGGTTTCCCCCGACATCCGACAGGTAGCTGATGAAGTACTGCCGCGCGTCCCTCGCGTAGTACCAGAGCACGCAATACTCCACGCCGAGTTGGCCCGCGGTGGCGCCTGGCTGGGCCGTCACCAGCTCACAGGCGTTCTGGGCCAGCTCCTCCTTCGTTTCGAAGGGTCCGGCGGCGGGGCCCTGCACGACGAGGAGTCCGTCCGCGCGGCGAGAAACCCGAACCAAGGGGTTCGGGGTCGCGCATCCAAAGAGGCCGACCCCCGTTCCCAGCAAGAGGGCCCAGCAAGGCCGCCGCATCATGCCTCCGGTGTGGAGAGGGGAAGTGTTGAAGCCGTTGACAGATAGCAGAGCGGGCCCACTGAGACGCCGGCCCGCGCCCGGCGCGCCTGCTAGCGTCGCCGGCCGTGACGACGACTTCGAGCTCGACTCCCCGCTGGTTGCTGTATGGCGCCTCTGGCTACACCGGCCGCCTCATCGCCGAGGAGGCCGTGCGTCGTGGCCACCGCCCCGTGCTGTCCGGCCGCTCTCGCGAGAAGCTGGCACCCCTCGCCGACGCGCTCGGCCTGGAGGTCCGTCCCGCCGCACTGGATGACGCCCGCCAGCTCGCCGCCGCCATGGAGGGCCTGCCCCTGGTGCTCCACGCCGCCGGGCCCTTCGTCCACACCAGCGAACCCATGCGCCAGGCCTGTCTCGCCTCCCGCACCCACTACCTGGACATCACCGGCGAGATTCCCGTCTTCGAGGGCTCCTTCCGCCATGACGCCGAAGCCAGGGAGCGCGGCGTCTCGCTCATGTCCGGCGTCGGCTTCGACGTCGTCCCCACCGACTGCCTCGCCCGCTACGTCGCCGACCAGGTCCCCGGCGCCACCGAGCTGGACATCGCCATCGCCGCCGGCTCCCAGGCCAGCGCCGGCACCACCAAGTCCGCGCTCCTCCAGCTCCCCGAGGGCGGCAAGGTCCGCCGCGACGGCGTCCTCCAGCCCTACCCCATGGGACAGGGCGCCCGCTCCCAGCGCTTCATCGACCGCGAGCGCACCGTGATGCCCATCCCCTGGGGCGACCTCTCCACCGCCTTCCGCACCACCGGCATCCCCAACATCACCACCTACATGGCCTTCCCCTCGTCCTCCGCCCGCGCCCTGCGGTGGACCTACCCCGCCCTCCGCCAGCTCCTGAAGGTCGGCCCGGTGCGCGACGGCCTGATGAAGCTCGTCGAGTCCCGCGTGAAGGGCCCCACCGCCGACATGCGCCTGTCCACCCGCTCCCAGGTCTATGCCCAGGCCCGCGCCCCCGACGGCCGCTCCGCCCAGGCCTGGCTGGAAGTTCCAGAGGGCTACCTCTTCACCGCCCGCGCCTCCCTCCACGCCGTGGAGGAGCTGCTCGCCCAGCCCTCTCCGGGCGCCCTCACCCCCGCCGGTGCCTTCGGCGCCGACTTCGTCCTCCGCATCGACGGCTGCCGACGCCTGGACACCCTGGGTTGATCCACCCAAGGGTGGTGTCTTTTTCCACCCAGACTGGTGGAAACTCCTCGGCTGACACTGTGGGATGACCTTTTGGGGGTGGCTTAGCAGCCAGTGTTCAGTTGGCTATCCTGCGCTTCGGCGGATCACCGGTCCGTCCGAACTTCAGGGGGTCCACGGGGCCCCACGGAAGGATGGCGACATGAGCTGGCACAGCACGCTCTCGAGGGTCGCTGAGAGGGAGGGGGCTCGGTGCGATTGAAGCTGAAGCAGAAAGTGATGCTGTCTCCAGCCGTCGCCGCGGTGTTCCTGGCGGTCATCTTCACGGTGGTGCTGGGGGGCGGGGCCTCGTGGCTGGTGGGGGCGCTGTGTCTGGTGTGCCTGGGTTTGATGGTGGCGCTGTCCATCTGGCTGCACCGCGAGGTGGCGGAGCCCATGGCGCGGCTGACGGCGGTGGCGCAGCGAATCGCCCACGAGGGGGATTTGACCCAACCCATCGACACGGCCGGACAGGACGAAATCGGGGACCTGGGCCGCAGTCTCCAGGTCATGGTCAACCGGCTGCGCGAGGTGCCGGCGACGCTGCAATCCGTGGTGACGGAGCTGTCCTCGGCGGCGACGCGGCTGACGCAGGCGAGCCAGGACCAGGTGACCTTCCTCACCAACCAGTCCCGCAGCCTCACCGAGGCGAGCACCACCATCGCCGAAATCGCGCAGACCTCCAGCATGGCGGCCAGCCGCGCGGAGATGGTGCTGAAGGTGGCGGCGCAGGCGGATGCGTTCAGCTCCTCGGGCCAGCGGTCGATTGAGCAGAGCGCGGAGGGCATGCAGCAGATTCGTCAGCGGGTGGGCACGCTGGTGGGCAGCATCGCGCACCTGAGCGACCAGGCCGTGCACGCCGGCGAAATCATCAGCAGCGTGAAGGATTTGGCGGACCAGTCCAACGTGCTGGCGCTCAACGCGGCGATTGAAGCCGCGCGCGCGGGTGAAGAGGGCCGAGGCTTCGCGGTGGTGGCGCGGGAGATGCGCGCGCTCAGCGGCCAGTCGCTCCAGAGCACGCAGCGCATCGGCAAGATTCTCCTCGAAATCAACCAGGCCATCCGCCAGACGACGTCCATCGCCGAGGGCGACAGCGAGAAGATGGAGGAGAACATCGAGCAGGTGCTGTCCTCGGCCAGCTCGCTGAAGGAAATCACCACGGTGGTGCAGGAGAGCAGTCAGGCCGCGCGCCAGATTGTCGCCTCCGTCACCCAGCAGAACGCGGGAATCGCCCAGATGACCGAGGTGATGACGCAGCTCTCCTCGATGATGGCGGACGTCGTCACCTCCACCATGACGGCGGAGGAGGCGGTGACTCAAATCAACGCCACGCTCGGCCGCCTCCAGGACTTGTCCACGTCGTTCCGCGTCTGAGTCCGAGCGCGAGTGGCGGCCCGACGTCCGGGCCGCCCGTGCTCGTGGAGGTTCCGGGCGACGGCTACTCGCCCTGCATCAACCCGGTGATGCGGCCGTCGTCGTGGACGGTGATGCGCTTCGCGGCGGGCTCGCGAGGCAGGCCCGGCATGGTGAGGATGTCGCCCGTGAGCGCCACCATGAAGCCCGCGCCCGCGGACAGGCGCACCTCGCGCACCGTGAGCGTGAAGCCGCGCGGCCGGCCCTGCTTCGTCGGGTCGTCCGACAGCGACAGGTGCGTCTTCGCCATGCACACCGGCAGCTCGGAGCCGCCCAGCTCGCGCACCATCTCCAAATCCTTGCGCGCCGACGCCGTGAAGGCCACGTCCTCCGCGCCGTACACCGTGCGGGCAATCGCGCGGACCTTCTCCTCGGGGGACTGCTTCACGTCGTAGAGGAAGCGCGGTGTCGGCGGGGCCGCGTCCGTCGCGTCCAGCATCGCGAGCACCCGGTCCGCCAGCTCCAGCGCGCCCTCGCCGCCGCGGGTGAAGCCCTCGCACACCGCCATCTCCACGCCGCGCTCCTTGCCGAAGGCGCGCAGTTCGTCCAGCTCCGACTCCGTGTCCTGCGGGAAGCGGTTGACGCACAGCACGGCCGGCAGGCCGAAGGCGCTCACCGACTCCAGGTGTTTCTCCAGATGGGCGAAGCCGCGAGCCAGCGCGGCGCTGTCCGGCTCGGCCACGCGCGCGAGCGGGGCGCCGCCGTGGTACTTCAGCGCGCGCAGCGTCACCACCAGCACGACGCCTCGGGGCCACAGGCCGGTGTCGCGGCATTTGATGTCGAGGAACTTCTCCGCGCCCAGGTCGAAGCCGAAGCCCGCCTCCGTGACGACCTCGTCCGCGTAGGCCAGGCCCATCCGCGTGCCCACCACGGAGCTGCACCCGTGGGCGATGTTGCCGAAGGGGCCCGCGTGCACCAGCGCGGGGCCGCCCTCGCGCGTCTGCACCAGGTTGGGCATCAGCGCGTCCTTCAGCACCGCCACCATGGCCGCCGCCGCGTCCACGTCGCGCGCGCGCACGGGCTTGCCGTCGGGCGAGTGGCCCACCACGACGCGGCCCAGCCGCTCCTCCAAATCCTTGAGGTTCTCCGACAGCGCGAGGATGGCCATCACCTCGCTGGCGGCGGTGATGTCGAACGCGGCCTCGCGCGGAACGCCGTGCGCCTTGCCACCCAGGCCGATGATGACGTTGCGCAGGAACCTGTCATTCATGTCCATCGCGCGCCGCCACCGCACGCGCGTGGAGTCGATGGCCACCGGCTGGCCGTAATACACGGCGTTGTCCACCAGCGCGGCGAGCAGGTTGTTGGCGCTGGTAATCGCGTGCAGGTCGCCGGTGAAGTGCAGGTTGATGTCCGCCGCGGGCTCCAGGCTGGCCTGTCCGCCGCCGGTGCCTCCGCCCTTCACGCCGAAGACGGGACCGAGCGACGGCTCGCGCAGCGCCGCCACGGCCCGGCGTCCGCGCCGACGCAGCCCCATGGCCAGGGCCACGGACATGGTGGTCTTCCCCTCGCCCGGGGGCGTGGGGTTGATGGCGGAGACGAGCACGAGCCGGCCCTGGCGGCCCGCCTGTTTGCCGAGCGCGCCGAGGGACACCTTGGCGCGATTCGTTCCCCAGGGATGCACGTCGTCGGGCGACAGGCCCAGCTCGGCGCCCACTTCTGCGATGGGTCTCAGCGTCATGCCGAGGACTCTCGATGCGCGGGCGTCACGGGTCAACGGGGGAAGTGCGCGGGATGCCCGCCCGGCGTCATTGTCACCGCGCCGCGCGTTGACGGACCACGCGCAGCCGCCACAGCAAGGCCACGGGAAGTCCCACGCCCACGGTCATCGCCAACCACGGCCAGGCCCCCACGCTGGAGAGCCCCTGTCCCAGCCGTGCGCGCAGGTCGATGGGGAGCTGGGCCCACGACAAGAAGGCGGCCGTGGCGAGCACGAAGACGGCGAAGCCCCTGCGCAGCGAGCCCGGCGCCACGCGGCCCGCGAGCTTTCCTCCGAGCACGCTTCCCATCAGTGCCACCGCGAGGACCTCGCCGGTGAGTCTCCACGGCAGCTCCAGATGGCCCAGGTGTCCGACGAGCCCCGCGGCACACTGGAGCGCGATGACCACCAGCGAAGTGGCGGTGGCCATCGGCGTGGACAGGCCGACCAGGGTGAGCGCGGGGACGATGAGGAAGCCGCCGCCCGCGCCCACCAGTCCCGACAGGAGTCCCACGCCCAGGCCCTGAAGGACGATTCGTCCCACGTGGCGCGCGGTGGGCGTGTTCCCGTCGAGCCCGCGCGGAGTGGAGTGGAACAGGCCGCACGGCGTGAGGTGGGTGCGCGCCGTTGCGTTCTCGCGGCTGGTGTCGGGGGAGGAGTTCTCCGGCTGGCGTCCGGGTGCGCGCGCGGCGACTTCGGTGGACACCGGGTCCGTTGTCCCGAGGCTCGCGATGGACGCTCGCGGTGTCTCCGCGCGCAGCAGCATGGCGACCGCGGCGGAGACCATGACACCCGCGAAGAACAGCATCAGTGTGCTCGAGGAGAAGAGGGGATTGAGCTTCCCGCCCAGGAAGGCGCCCACCATTCCGCCCGTGCCGAACACGATGGCCGTGCGCCACCGCACCCGTCCTGCTCGCGCATGGAGGAGCGCTCCGCTCGCGCTGGTGACACCCACCACCACCAGCGACATCGCGATGGCCGTGCGGGGCTCCACGCCGAGCACGTACACCAGCAGCGGCACCGTGAGGATGGAGCCACCGCCGCCCAGCAGTCCCAACAACACGCCCACGAGCAACGCGCCCGCGAGGCCCATGTACAACATCATCGCGAGGCGCCCCCAGGTCTCGCGACCGCGAGCAGGTCCCTGACCTCGCGCAACGTCCGCTCGAAGCTCGCGGGGTCCACCAGCCTCGACGGGGGCGTGGCCTGGAGCGCGTCCAGTGCCGCGGTCAGCTCCGCGCGCGAGGGCTCGCGCGGCAGGGCCTCCACGTTGGAGTCCTGCACCCCCTGGAGGCGGGCGCGCAGCGTGTCGCGCACGTCAGCCAGGGTCGGCGGCGTGGCGCCAGGCGGCGTGCGCACCACGGGCAGCTCCTCCGTGTTCCACGCGAGCATCCCCCCGCGCAGGTTCATCACCCGCGTGAAGCCCACCTCCACCAACTGCGCGGCGGCCCTCGCCGACCGTGCCCCCGAGCGACAGATGAGCAGCACCTCCGTGTCCCGAGGCCACGGGGCCACCGCCTCGCGCACGGTGGCCAGCGGTGCCGGGCTCACGCCTTCGAGATGGCCCAACACTCCCTCCAGCTCGGAAGGCTCGCGCACGTCCACCAGGAGAAGGCCCGGGGGCCGCTCGGTCGCGAGCCGCCGCACGTCCACATCGCGGTAGCCCGCGGGTTGAGGGTGCGCGCTGTCGTAGAGGTGACTCAAGACGATGACTCCTTCCCGGTCCTTTCGTCGGAGGCAGGACGCGGGCAATGAGGTGCCGTTCCGCTTCCCTGATGGGAGGCGGTTCGACACGGGGAACAGGGAGGACGCAGCCGTGCCCGAAGGCACGTCACGTCACGCGGATGACGGAGACGAAGGCTCGAAGTCCAGACCGCAGGCGCGGTTGGCGGGGACGGCCACGTCCAGCTTGCGCGGCGGAGGAATCCGACGCTCGTTCATGAAGCGGATGAAGTCCTCGCGCGACCTGCCGGCGAGGCGGGGGTTGTGACGCTTCTCCTCTCCCACGGAGGAGACGGTGAAGCCCGCGTAGTCGTGGCCGGGATACAGCTCCGTCGCGTCGGGCAGCGTGAAGAGTTCGCGGGTGATGGAGTCGTAGAGCTGCCCCGGGTCGCCATTCTGGAAGTCGGTGCGGCCCGTGCCGCGAACGAGCAGCGTGTCTCCGGTGAACAGGCGCCCATCACACAGGAAGCAGAGGCTGTCGTCGGTGTGCCCCGGCGTCTCCAGGACGCTCAGCTCCAGTCCTCCCACGCGCACCCGGTCCCCGTGCGCCAGCGTCAGGTCCACACACGGCGCTCCCCGCTCGGAGGCCATCACCCGCGCACCCGTGCGCACCCGCAGCAGGCCCGCCGAGGTGATGTGGTCCGCGTGCACGTGCGTCTCCAGCACCACCGTCAGCTTCAGCCCCAACTCCTCGAGCAGGCGCAGGTCGCGCTCCGCCTGCTCCAGCACGGGGTCGATGAGCACGGCCTCTCGCGTCGCCAGGTCCGCCAGCAGGTACGTATAGGTCGAGGACTCCGCATCGAAGAGCTGTCGGAAGAGCATGGTCCACTTCCCTCCTGAGAAGGCCGTCGTGGGTGCGGGCCTGACGATACTGCCAGCGTCGTGCCAGGATTGCCTTGCCCTGTGAGAACAGGCCCGTTCAGGCCACGAGCCGTTCCCCGGGAAGTACCTGCAACACCCCGGTGAAACAGTTGCCGTGCGAGCGAAACGGATTCACCGCGTGGCTTCGCCCAGGGCGCGCAGGCGGCGCCACAGCGTCACGCGGCTGACGCCGAGCAGGCGCGCGGCCTCGGAGCGGTTGCCTCCGGCTTGGGCCAGGGCCGCGCTGACCTGTTGCGCGTCGAGCGGGCCCGCCTCCCTCGGGGCGCGGGCGACACTGCCGGGAGCCGCGGTCTTCGCTTCCGAGAACTCCGGAGGCAGGTCGGCCTCGCGCAATACCGCGCCCTCGCCGATGACGTAGGCGTACTCCATCACGTTGCGCAGCTCGCGCACGTTGCCGGGCCACGCGTGGGACTCCAGCAGCCGGCGCGCGCCGGGGGCGATTCGCTCCACGCGCCGCGTCCCTCGCTGGTGCAGCTCTCCCAGGAAGCGCAGGGCGAGCGGGAGGATGTCCCCTCGGCGCTCGCGCAGCGTGGGCAGGAAGATGGGCACCACGCGCAGCCGGTACATCAGGTCCGCGCGGAAGCGGCCCGCCTCCACCTCGCGCCGCAGGGCCCGGTGCGTGGCGGCGATGATGCGCACGTCCACCGGCACTGGCGCACGGCCTCCCACGGGGATGACGGTGCGCGTCTCCAGCACGCGCAACATCTTCGCCTGGAGGTCCAGCGGCAGCTCCGCCACTTCGTCCAGGAACAGCGAGCCGCCGTGCGCCAGCCTGAAGTGGCCCGGACTGTCGCGCACCGCGCCGGTGAAGGCGCCGCGCACGTGGCCGAACAGCTCGCTCTCCAGGAGGTTCGGAGGCAGCGCGGCGCAGTTGATGGCGCGCAACGGCCCCTTGCCGCGCGTGGACAGCGCATGCAGCGCGTGGGCGATGTGCTCCTTGCCCGTGCCCGACTCGCCGCGCACCAGCACGCTCGACTCCGTGCGCGCCACCTTCTCGACGATGCGGAAGACCCGCCGCAGCTCGGCGTCCTGGGTCCACAGGCCATGGAAGACCTCGGCGCCCTCGGTGCTTTTCGCGGGGGACTCTCGTGTCACGGTGAGCGCCCAGCCCTCCTTCTCCAGCGCCACCGCGCGCACGCGCACCGCATGCGAGTCGGCGCCCACGCGCAGCCGCGCCGTCGTCTCGCGGCCCGTCGTGAGCACGGCCTCCAGGCGCTCGGCGCCGCCCTGGGGCACGAGCACCTCCGAGAGCGGAGTCCCTTCTCGCACGGAGGCGTCGAGCTGCTCTTCGAGCGCGGGCGTCAGGCCCACCACGCGACGGCTCGCATCCACGAGCAGCACGGCGCCCGCGAGCGCATCGAGCGCGGACAGGGCGAGCTGGGACGAGCGTGGCGGACGGGACGTGGGCATTCGTCAGGGCATAGCCCGGAGCGCGGCGGCTCGCACTCAGGCCCGTCCGCGCATCATCCAGTTCCAGTAGAGCTGGGGCAGGCCGTACTTCTTCATCAGCCACATGTCCCGCCGCTCCTTGAGCGTGTCGATGAGGGGGAAGCTGGGCGCGGGCATGCCGTCGTAGTCGAACTCGGCGAGCAGCAGCTTGCCGTAGCCCGTGGTGAGCGGGCAGGACGCGTAGCCGTCATACCGCGCGGTGGGGGCGCGGCCGGCCATGACGGCGCGGAGGTTCTCCACCAACACCGGCGCCTGCTTGCGGATGGCCGCGCCCGTGCGGCTGGTGGGCAGGTCGGAGGCGTCTCCGAGCGCGAAGACGTCAGGGAAGCTCGGGTGCTGGAGCGTGTACTTGTCCGCGCGCACCCAGCCGACACACGCGCCCTCGCGCGAGGACAACGGACTGTTCTTGATGAAGTCCGGGGCACTCTGGGGCGGGGTGACGTGCAGCACGTCGTAGCGCAGGGTGACGCGCGTCTTCCGTCCGTCGCGAGTCGCCTCGAACGTGGCCTCGCGAAGTGCTCCGTCCACGGCCACCAGGCTGTGCTCGAAGTGCGTCTGGATGCCGTAGCGCTTCACCACGTCTTCGAGCACCCGGGCATAGGGCTGAACGCCGAAGAGGGCCTTGGCGCCAGAGCCGAACACGACTTCCGAGCGCTCCATCACCCCCGTGCGGCGGAAGTGGTCGGCGGCCAGGTACATGATTTTCTGCGGCGCGCCCGCGCACTTCACCGGCGTGGCGGGCTGGGTGAAGAGGGCGGTGCCACCCTGGAAGCGCTGGAGCATCCGCCACGTCTTGGGGGCGAGCTTCACGTCGTAGTTGCTGCTGACGTGCTCGGTCTCCAGCGCGTCGCGCAGGCCGGCCACCTTGTCCCAGTCCAACTGGATGCCGGGCGCGACGACGAGGAAGTCGTAGCCCACGCGCAGCCCGCCCCGGGTGCGGACCTCGCGACGCAGGGGGTCCACCTCCTCCGCGGCGTCCTTCAGCCACTTCACGCCCCGGGGGATGAGGCTGGCCTCGTCGCGCACGGTGTCCTCGACGCGCGCCTCACCCGCGCCGACGAGCGTCCAGAGCGGCTGGTAGTAGTGGTGCTCGGAGGGCTCCAGAATCGCGACGTCCTCCTGGCCCAGTCGAGCCAGGCGCGCCGCCACGCAGATGCCGGCCGTGCCTCCTCCGATGATGAGGACCCGGTGGTGCTCGCTCGCGGGCGCCACGTGGGGCATGGGCGTCACCGCCGGGGCCGTGCGGCCGGGGTCCTCGCTCGGGGGCATCTCGCGCTCGCTTCCTGTCTTTGTCATGGGACGTCGACAGGGGGCCTTAAGCAGGGCGCGTGCCACCATCGTCCCCGAGGGCGATGTGTATGTCGCCCGGGGACGTGGGGTGTTTCACGGTGTTTCAGCGCGTTTCAACTTCGGAAACACCTGAACGGAGCGCGCACGGCGCAGGGAAGGCCGTGCACCGTCGGGGGGACGCGAGCCAGGAAATCTCCCTGGCCCGCACGCCCGTGTGACTACTTGCCGAAGATGCCGCGCAGGCGCTTCTTCGCCTCTTCCTCGGCGCGCTTCTTCGCCTCGGCCTCCAGCCGCGCCTTCTCCTCGGCGGCCTTGACCTCCAGCTCCTTGCGCTTGGCCTCGGCGTCGGCGCGCAGCTTCTCCTCGCCGCCTTCGATGATCTGCTGCACCTGCTCGCCGCGCTTGCCGCCGATGAGGTTGCCCGCGAGCGATGAGGCCGCCAGCTTCGCGAGCGTCGTCACCGCCGGCTTCACGTCCACGCCCGTGACTTCGGGCTTCCACGCCGGGCCCGTCAGCTTCAGGCCCACGGGGATGTCGCCCGGCGGCGTCACCTTGCCCAACGTCAGCGTCTTCACCGTGGACGGCGTCAGCGCCACCGAGCCGATGAGGTCCAGCGTGCCGTCCAGCTTGATGCCACCGTCGAAGCTCATCGCCGCTTCCGGCCGCGTCCAGGTGATGGGCTTGGAGAGCTGCGCGACGCCGTTCTTGATTTGCACGCCGAAGGGCAGGTTCTCACTCAGCGACGTCACCTCGCCGCTCTTGAGCGCCTTGGAGGCGAAGGGCAGCGCCTTGGCGAGCGGCTCGGAGACGGACGCCACCAGGTCCTTGCCCAGGAGCGTGCCGCCCAGGATGTTGCCGCTGATGCCGCCCAGCAGCGTCTCCTTGAGCTTCTCCGGCGTGTAGCCGATGCCCTTCACGTCCACGTTTCCGTTGAACGTGCCCGTCATCACCTTCCGCGGCGTGGCCTGGGCAATGGCCTGTGCCATCTCCACGCCGTCCACCTTCACCTTCGCCTCGAAGGGGCGCTGCGCGGCGGCGGGGCCCAGGCGAATCGTCGTCCCGTCCGCGGCCACCTTGCCGCCGAAGACGCCCGAGGAGAACTTCTCCACGCTGATGAGGTCGTCCGTCATCTTCACGACGCCCGTCACGTTGGACAGGTCCATCTCGGCGTAGCGCAGCGCGCCCACCGCGAAGCGGATGTCACCCCGGTAGCCGTTGAAGCGCGCCGGGTCCTCGGGAGGCAGCTCCGCCGACTCCGGCGCCGGCGCGGGCACGGTGCCGCCGTTGCGCGCCGCCAGCTCCTTCTCGTCGAACAACAGCGCGTCCGCGTCCAGCTTGTTGGCCTTCACGTCCGCGGAGAACGTCGTCGTCTGCTTCTTGCCCACGCCCGCGAGCGCGAACGCCGCGCTGCCCGTCACCGTGTCCTCCAGGACGTGCGCGGTCATCTTGGGCACCTCCACCTTCATGCCCACGCCGCCCTTGCCGGGCGCATAGGTGCCGGCGACGGCGAAATCCATCCGCTGGCCGGGCGACTTGTCCACCAGCAGGCCGGGCCGCAGGTCCACGCCGGACAGGTCCGCGTTCGCGTCGAACTTCAGCGCCCCGCCGCTGGCCGCCGCGCCCGTCACGCGCGCGGTGAGCTTCATGGCGCCACCCGCGCTCTTCACGAGCTGCGCGGGCACACGCAGGCGCACCGGCGTCAGGTCCACGTCCACGTTGATGGCCTGCGCGTCCTGCGTGCCGCTGCCGCGCACCTCGAGGCCGATGGGGCCGGCAATCATGCCGTTCAACTGCTTCTTCAGCGGCGGGTAGTACTCGGCGAGCACGGCCGGGTCCAGGTTGCGGCCCACCAGCTCGAAGCCCTGCACCGAAGGCTTGTCCGACAAGAGGCCCTTCACCTGGCCCTTGCCGGTGATGTTCGCGGGGCCCAGGTCCAGCTTCAGCTTGTCGAGCGACAAGTCGCCCGTGGCGATGTCACCCGCGACGTCCGTGTCCAGCACCACGTCCAGCGCCTTGCCACCCTCCGAGCCCGCGAAGCGCAGGCCCAGCGCGGAGATGACGCCGACGAGCCGCGTGGGGCCCGTGCCCCCGGGAACCGCGCCGCCCAGCTCCGCCTTCCAGTCCGCGTCCACCGTGCCGGCCTGGAGGCCCACGTCGGGAGGCAGGAACGGCCCCAGCGGAGACAGGTCGATTTTCTGCGCCTTGAGCGTCACGCTTTCCGGCGTGGGAATCAGCGTGGGCGGCAGCGGCGCGGCGTGCAGCGACAACTGGAGGTTCTGCTTGTCCGCGAGCACCGCCGCGGCCAGGTCCACCACCAGCGGCTTGCCCGCGCGCAAATCCTTCACCTCGATGTCCAAATCCTTCACCGCCAGCTCGCGCGCGGCCTGTCCACCCGAGCGGTCCACGAAGCGGATGGTGCCGTTGGTGAGCGCAGCGCGCTCCACGTGCACGCCGGAGAGGTCCGTGGGCTGCGACTCGTCCTCGGGCTTCTCCTCCTCCGTCTTCGGGCTCTGCTCCTCCAGCCGCTGCAGCAGTCGCTGCACGTTGGTGGTGCCGTCGGCCAGCCGCACCACGTTGACGGTGAGGCCGGACAGCTCGGCGTTCTTCACCTGGATGTCCTTGCCCCGCGAGGACAGGAGCGGCCCGGCCGCGACGCTGATGTCCAGAGACGCCATCTGCGCGAGCGGCAGGTCCTCACCCTCGGCGGCGCCGATGGAGACGTTCTCCACCTCCACGCCCACGGTGGGGAAGAGCTGGGTGGAGATGTCCCCGATTTCAATCGGACGACCCAGCTTCTGCGAATACGTGGCGGCCTGCTCGCGCGCTGTCTTCAACA
This sequence comes from Myxococcus sp. AM011, assembly GCF_013372595.1. Classification (NCBI taxonomy): domain Bacteria; kingdom Pseudomonadati; phylum Myxococcota; class Myxococcia; order Myxococcales; family Myxococcaceae; genus Myxococcus; species Myxococcus sp. AM011. The sequence continues at coordinate 15,376 of NZ_JABXEM010000101.1, read as the reverse complement.
GGATGGCGTCGAGCCGCCAGAGGACCCCGAGCACGACGACGACGAGGAGCGCGAAGACTCCTCCGAGCACGTAGGGCCAGCGGCGCTTCTTCTTCACGACGTCGGACATCGCTTGGTACCTCCTCCAGCGAGCGGGCCCCGGGACTCGGCCCGGCGCGGGGCCTGGGCAGCGGTGTGACGCTTAGCCCAGCCGGGGCCTTGCCGCACGCGTCAGGCGCGAGAACCTCCTTGCGTGCGGCGGAAACCTCATCGCATCCCGGGACGGGGGCCGGGGCGTGGAAATGCACGGCGCCCCGCTCAAGCGGGGTCGTCCGGCTGTCCCAGGGGCGAGAAACGGAGGCGCCAGCCGGCCCTCTGGCGCCTCCAGCCACTCAACACGCTCGATGTGCGCACGGAGCAGGCGAGAGGGAAGGGGCTTTCTCTCCTCAGGTCGCCTTCAACCCCCGGAAAACGCGCGGGTCAGGGGCCGCTCGGTGAGGGAGCGGCAGGGGTATTCCCGGGTGGGCTCGTGGGTTTCACGGAGGGCTTCACCGCGGGCTCCCACTTCACGGGGCCCACGGGCACGGTCTGCTCGGGCTTGAGGTCGGCCCACTCGGGGGCGGCATGCGTGTAGCGCAGCGCTCCGCCCCGCGTGTCGATGGCCAGGGGCGCTTCGGTGACGGGACCCAGCACCTGGGCGGTGCCCAGGTCCATCAGCCATCCCATGTAGAGCACTCGCTCTCCCGCCCTCTCCTGGAAGTCTCCACCGACCTCGCCGACCAGACGCTTCTCGCCGGTGTCCGCGCTCCACAGCCACAGTCGAGGCTTCGCGCCGTCTCCCGTGGGGTCCTCCCGCAGCAGCGCATGGGCACCCTGGGCATGGACCCAGGTGCTGGCGGGGATGGGAGGAGGCACGAGCGTGTGGCGCTCCATGTCCAGGAGGAAGACGGCGTAGGTGCGCTCGGTGTCCTTGCTGGTCAGGACGAAGGTGGGCAGCAGTCGAGGACGCTCTTCGTTGGAGGACCTCCTCACCGGTGTGTACGGAGACACCTCGCGCTCCAGGGACAGGTGCAGCTCGGGGCCGTGCAGCTCCAGCGTCGTCCCCAACGGGTCCCTCGTCTTGCAGCCGACGATGAGCAGCCGACGCGGCTCGTCCACGGCGTACAGCCGGGCCCGACAGCTCTCGGGCACCCATGTCTCTTGTTTCCCCTGCGCGTCCTCGAAGGCGATGGCGCCATACGGCAGGGTGCGAAGCAGGCCGTCACCCAGCGGCTGGAGGATGTCCCGGCCCTCGACGAGCGTGCCGCCGTCCACGCGCAGGAAGCGGCGCACGGGACTGTCTCCCTTCCAGTCGCCATGGGAGGCGGAGCTGACAGGGCCCCGGCACCGCGCCGGCGCGAGGGACGTCTGTTGATGAGGCCAGGTCAGCGTGCCGTCCTCGTCGGTGTCCTGTGCCACCACGTCGAAGACGGCCCAGAGTCCGTTCTCATGCAGCCTCGCCTGGCCGAGCAACCCCGGGCCCGCGTCCAGCACGCGCTCCTCGCCACGCGTGACGTCCCGCAGCACCGCGACCTTCTTTCCGGCCTCGGTCTTCAGATAGAGCAGGCGCTGGCCGTCGCGCGAGAAGCTGGCGCGCACGGGTGGCTGGGACGCGTTCGTGCCCACGTCGTCGGCGGTCCAGGGCGCGAGCACCTGCTCCGTGTCCGTCACGGTGTCGAGGAGTCGGAGCGCGCCCTCGCGCACCAGGACCAGGTGTCGTGCCAGGGAGTCCACCGCGAGCACGTCGTCGATGGGGATGCCCGCTCCGGGCTCCCGGAAGAGATACAGCCGCGCCTCGTCACCGCCGAGATTTCCGTGGGCGCCCACCTTGACCGCGATGGTTCCATCCTGGTTGGTGTCCGCGCGCGCCTGACACGCGAGCAGCCAACGACCATCGGGCGCGGCGGCCTGGAGGAGGAAGGGGTGCGGAGTTCCATACTCCGCTGGAGGAGGAGGCGTGCTCGGGAGGTGTTCACGCGAGGCACACGCACTGGACAGCCACACCAGGGACCACAGGACACAGGCGCGCGGAGTCATGTCCCCGAGCCTGCGTCACGTCGTCACAGGGGAGCAAGCAGGCGTTGCGCGCGCGTCGTGAGCGTCCGACTCAGGACGGACCCGGGGGCGTGTGCGCGCAACGGTGAGTCAGCACACGTCAAGGGGGACCTCTGGGGCGACCCGACGGGTTGAGCGCACGACGGCGTCTTGCGAGCGCGCTTGTTTCCGCCTACCCCTTACCCACACGAGTGCCGAGACTTCGGCCCGTCATCCTTGAAGAGAGCCCTCATGCGCATTCGTGTCGCAGTCATTTTGCTGGCCAGTCTCTCCGCGTGCGCGTCGCGCTCGAAGGACGGGACGGAGTCGTCCTCCTTGCCTTCTCCCTCTCGCGCCGCCACCGCCTCCTATTCGCACTTCATTCGCGAGTACCTGGATTGGTTCTCCGCGGCCAACCCCGTGCGCGCGACGCGACTGGGCTTCCATGCGCATGACGCGCGCCTGCAGGACGTCTCGCAAGAGGCGCTGCGGCGCAAGGCCGAGGCGCTGCACGGCTGGCTCACGCGACTGGAGCAGGTGAACTGCTCCGCGCTCACCGGCGACGAGGCCATCGACGGCGTGGTGCTGCAGAACGCCATCCGCGCGGAGTTGTTCGAACTGGAGGAGGAGCGCATCTGGGAGAAGAGCCCCGGCGCCTACGTGGGCCTGGTCTCCGGCGGCCTGTCCACGCTGTCCTCGCGCGACTTCGCGCCGCTAGGCGAGCGGATGAGGGACATGCGCGCGCGCATGGCGCGCATCCCAGACGTGCTGGAGGCGGCGAAGACGAACCTCAAGGGCGTGCCCCGGTTGTGGGCGGAGCAGGCCATCCGCGACGCGCGCGGCACGCAGGTGTACCTGCGCGTGGACCTGCCGCGGGCCCTGGAGGCGCAAGGCCTGGACAAGGTGCCGCCCGCGGAGCGAGAGGCCTTCCACGCCGCGCGCGCGGACGCCCTGCGGCAGATGGAGGGCTTCACCGAGTGGCTGGAGGAGGAGCTGCTGCCCCAGGCGAACGGCGACTTCCGCCTGGGTCGCGCGCTGTTCGAGAAGAAGCTGGCGCTGGAGGAGCACATCACGCTGAACGCGGACCAACTGCGCGACATCAACGAGCGCGCCATCCGTGAGTACAAGGCCTGGGTCGCGCGCGAGACGGCGAAGGTGGACCCGACGAAGACGCCCGAGCAGGTGATGGCGGCCCTGGTGAAGGACCACCCCACCTCCGAGGAGCTGATTCCCCTGGCGCGCACCCAACTGGTGGAGTTGCAGCGCTTCGTGCGCGAGAAGGACATCCTGACCCTGCCCTCGGACGCGCTGCCGTCCGTGCGCGAGACGCCGCCGTACGAGCGGCTGGGCTTCGCGTCCATGGACACGCCGGGCCCCTTCGAGAGCAAGGCGAAGGAGGCGTACTACAACATCACCAACGTGGAGTCGGAGTGGTCCACGGACGAGAAGGCGCAGCACCTGACGTACTTCAACCGCGCGGGCCTGTTGGGCATCACCGTGCATGAGGCCATGCCGGGCCACTTCGTCCAACTGCTCTACGGCTCCAAGATTCCCACCGACGTGCGCAAGGTCTTCACCCCCGCCTCCGTGGTGGAGGGCTGGGCCCACTACGCCGAGCAGATGATGGTGGACGAGGGCCTGGGCCAGGGTGACCCGTCGGTGCGCTTGGGCCAGTTGCGGCGCGCGCTCCAGCGGCACGCGCGGTGGTATGCGGCGCTGGCGCTGCACGTCTACAACGAGCCGGTGGACGCGGTGGCGAAGCGCTACGCGGAGATTGCGTACTTCGAGCCCTTCCCCGCGATGCGCGAGGTGGAGCGCGGCACGTCCAACCCCACGTACCTGTACTACGCGGCGGGGCGCATGCAGATTCTGAAGCTGCGCGAGGACTACCGGAAGCACCTGGAGGCGAGCGGGAAGAAGTTCGTCCTGAAGGACTTCCACGACCGCTTCCTGCAGCTCGGCCTTCCGGTGTCGCTCGCGCGCAAGGTGCTCATCCCCAACGACGAGTCACCGTCGCTGGAGTGAGCGTAGGGCGGCTACAGCTCGATGACGTCCGACGGAGTCGTCGGCGTCTCGCGCGCGGTGAGGCCCTCAATCGTGAAGCCCTGGGGCGCGCGGATGGCGGCCCCGTGGTTCGGGTCGATGTACAGCCGCACCGGGTCCATCAGTCCCTCGTAGCCGACCTCGAACACCTCCAGCCCCGCGTACTCGAGCGACGGCGTGGGGCCGGTGTCGCAACACGGGCCCAGCCGCTTCCAGGCGACGCGCTGGCCCTGGGGGCCGCGCAACAGCTCGAAGAAGGCCATGACGCCCGGGTTGCCCCAACCCACGCGCACGGGGTCCTCCGCGCGGTAGCCGTAGGTGCTCCCGTCCTCCGTGACGCTCGCGACAGCGGGAGCCTCCTCGCGAGGGGCCCGCACCACGGCCGGGTTCGACGACGCACACGCCGACAGTGTCAGCAGCAGCCCGAGACAGGCGATTCGAAGCGAAACCATTGCACCCTCCTCCTCCACGCCACCCGGGGCGAAACTGGGGCCGGCCTTTCGCGCGTGCACGAACTCGCCCGCCGGAGTCGTTCGACAGCTGACGCTCCCAAGCCCTGGCGGCGGGCCCCCGCTTGCCCGTGCCTCTGAGACGGCCGTGCACCTGACTTTCCAGAACCCGGCACTTGGCCCTCGGGCCCCGAGGAATGCCGTCCTGGAAGGCCCCTGGTTTTCCACCCGGGGACACCGTTCCCCGGCGCGAATTGACTCCCGGGGACGGCGAGCCGAGCGTGGGTGCGTGCGCCCGCTCTCACGTCCAGCTCGCGGTGGTTCGCAGGGCGCCGCGGTGTCTGGCCGCCGCGCCCTGGCGTGGGGACTGCTGGCGCTGACAGTGGCGTGTCCGCACCGCAGGGAGGAGTCGTGTGCCTCCGTGCAGGCCCTGGTGCTGGAGGAGCTGCGCGTGACGGATGGCTTCCGGGACAGCCAGCATGACGCGCACTCGCTGGCGTTGAACGCGAGTCAGCTCGAGGAGCTGTCCTCGCGACTGAAGGCCCTGCGCGTCAGTGACGCCGCGCTGCGCGAGGCCGTGCGGCGCTACGGCGCGGACCTGGACCTGCTCGCGCGGTCGCATGCGCACATCGCCCGGGTGCGAGCGCGCCCGGAGCAGGACGTCGCCGCGATGGACGATGGACAGGTGGGGCCCGGCGTCACGCTGGCCACCTACGAGGACTCGGTGAACGAGGCGCGCTCCGCCATCTCCCGCCTCTGCTCCAGGCCGTGAGGCCCCGTCACCTCACGTGCCCCAGTAGTAGCTCCACTTGAGCATCACCGCGTCGTTGGCGGCTCCGGCCAGGAGGCGCCGTGGACGCAGCGTCGCGAAGGGCCGCTCTCCCTCCGGCTCCGGCAGGCCCTGCTGCGAGCGCGAGTAGACGACGAAGAGCGTGGAGCCGAGCTGGTACTCCCACCGCGCCACGACATTCACGTTCAGCGCGGTGTCGTAGAAGCTGCTGTCGTCCGCGTGCTCGATGGGGGTCAGCGAGTCGAGCCGGATGCGCGACCGCCGCGCGTCGGACGTCGCCGTGAAGAAGGGCCCGTAGGTGCCGTGCGCGGTGAAGAGCTGCGCGTAGCCCTGCAAGGTGAGTCGGGGCGTCAGCACCCACTGCTGGCGCAGCGTGAGCGACAGGTATTGCGAGTCCAGCGCGCCCAGCAGGAAGCCGCCGTCGGCCCGCGTCTCCACGTAACGAGGCCCGTGGTCCGTCTTGTCGTTGCCCACGGAGAGCTCCGTCTGGAGCGAGGGGTGCGGCCGCATCGACAGGGTGACCTCCCCGCCCCAGTCCCAGGCCGGAGCGCTCGGTCCGCCCCGGAAGCGGTGGCCCACCGACGCGTAGGCCTCCACCGAGACAGGGCGGTTGGGGTTCGTCTCGGCGCTGGCTGCCATGAACATGCGGTCCGGCCGCTCCAGGGGAATCCCCGTCCTCGCCAGCTCCCGCACGTCGAAGCTGTTGAGGTCCAACCCCGTCTCCACGCTCACCGTGTCGAAGCTGGGCAGGGTGGCGCTCGCGTAGAGGTTGAACCAGGTGACCCGGTGCTCGCTCCGCTCATCCGCCGTCCACTTTCCGCCGACGTGGGCATTGGCGAAGAACGCCTTGAACGGGCCCAGTCCATTGGGCTTCGCGAGGCGCAGCGTGGCCCTGGGGGCCACTTCGTTCTGCGAGCGCTGGAAGCCCGTGGCCACCAGCGACAGCTTCGGCGTGGCGATATCCACGCCGACCTCCGGACGCAAACCCTCGCCACCGAAGCGGCCCGCGCGCAGGTAGCCGCCCGCGCCCGAGTCCCCGCCTCGCAGCAGCGTGCCATCCGCGAGCACGCGCTCCGGTGGGCCGCCGTCCACGCGCGACGCCACCATCATCCCGTACACGCCCCAGGTGCTGTCCGCCGTCTTCAGGTCGAAGTCGAGCGCGCCCGTGAGCCCTCCGTGTCCCCGACACGACGCCGGTTGCTGAGCGCCTTCCAGGGCCGCGTCCTCGGCGGTGCAGGTGCCCGACAGCGGGTTGGCCATGGCCACCGCGCCGCCCACGCGCGAGCCCGCGCCCACCTTCCCGCGCGCCACCGCCACCAGGTAGTGCGTCGTCGCGGAGGGCTCGTCCGGCAGCTCCAGCCCCGCGCCCAGGTGCAGCGGCCTGCGCCAGTCGAAGCGCAGGCTCCGGTCCGGGCTCGCCTCGTCGCGCGCCTGCCAGGGGCCGGTGACGAGCGCGTCCAGTATGCCCACCTGCACGCCGCCCACCGAGCCCGTCACCTTCGCCGCGCCGAGCAGCGGCGTGTCCAGGCCGATGCGCCGCGAGTAGAAGAGCGCCAGCGGCGCGTCACCCACGCCCATGCCCACCGGTTGGAACAGCTCCATGCCCTGCGTGAAGAAGGGGCGGCGCTCCGGGAAGTACGCCTCGAACGTGCTCAGGTTGAGCAGCAGTTCGTCCGCCTCCACCTCGCCGAAGTCCGGGTTGAACGTCGCCGCCAGCAGCAGCTCGCTGGTGAGCGATGCGCGCACGTCCAGGCCCACGTCCATGGATGGGCTGAGCAGGCGCGGCGCCGGCCGTGACGCGTTCGAGAACTGGGGCCGCGCCAGGCCCCGCGCCGCCAGGTACGGCATCAACTCCCACCGCCCGCGAGGTTGGAGGTTCTCCATGCCCGTCAGGTGGCCCAGCCGCGACACGTTGGCGTTGTGGTTGCGCGGGTTGTCCACCGACTCCAGCTCCTCGTTCTTGCGCGCGATGTCGCGACGCACCGAGAAGCCCCACGTCTGCACCGGCGCCTCCGGGAAGCGCAGCAGCGAGAGGGGAATGGCGAACTCCGCCACCCAGCCGTCCTTCACGTCGCCCGCGGCCCCGGCCCAGATGCCGCTCCAGTCCTCCGTGTAGTAGCGGTCGTCGTAGAACAGCCCGTCGCTCTGCACGCCGCCGGCGGTGACGGAGAAGCTGTACGCGGTGCGATGGTCATGCGTCGGGTCGATGAGGACATGAATCGTGTCCGAGTACGGCGCGCTGTCCCGCCGCCCCAGCCGCCGGTCGATGCGCGAAGGCTCCGAGTCGCGCGCCACCACGCCCACGTACAACATGTCCTCGTCGTAGAGCACTCGCAGCTCCGTCTTCTCCGACGGTGCCCGGCCCGCCGCCGGATAGCGCTCCACGAAGCCGTCGAACACGGGCGCGCGCGCCCAGTCATCCTCGTCCAGCCTCCCGTCCACCTGGAGCGAGCCCGTGGCCCGCGCCGCCTGAAGGAACTGCTCCTTCCCTGGCCCCTCCACCGCCGCGCCCGCCGCCAGACTCCACAGCGACACCATGAGCGCGATGGCCCCTCTGACACCGAATGACATGTCCCTCTTCCCTGGTGCCCCGCGAAGCGGGGACACCGGGCTCCCTCGGTAAAGAACGTGAGTGGACGGCGCTTCCTGAATGACCCTGGAGTGCTACTTGCCGCCCTTGCCGCCACGCGACATGGAACGCATGAACGTCTCGTCGATTCCGTGGATGCGCAGGCGCACCAGCTCCTCCGGAGTGATGTTCTTGTAGCCCGCGTCGCGCAGCTTCTTCACGAACTCGGGCGTCACGCCGTGGATGCGGAAGGAGACCAGTTCTTCCTGCGTGATTTCCTTGAAGCCCAGCTCTCGCATCTCCTTCACGAAGGGCGTGGTGACTCCGTGGATGCGCATGGCGACGAAGTCGTCCGAGTCCAAATCCTTGAAGCCCAGCTCCCGCATCTCCTTCACGAAGGCCGTGCTGACGCCGTGGATGCGCATGGCGACCAGCTCGTCCGCGTCCAGGTCCTTGAAGCCCAGGCCGCTCATCTCCTTGGCGAACGCGGTGGTGATGCCATGGATGCGGAAGGCGACGATTTTCTCGGCGTCCAGGCCGCGGTAGCCCATGGCGTTCACCTCGCGGATGTACTCGGGGGTGACGCCGTGGATGGACATGGCGAGCAGGTCCTCCCAGGACAGCTTGGGGAAGCCGGCGACGGCCAGGTCCTTGGCGCGCTGGGCCGTGACGCCGTGGATGCGGCCCGCCACCAACTGCTCGATGGACAGCTTCTCGTAGCCCAGCTTCGCCAGCTCGCGGACGTACTCGGGGGACACGTCGAAGATGCCCACCGTGAGCAGCTGCTCGCGCGGGATGTTCTTGTAGCCGAGCGCAGCCAGCTCCTTCACCCGCTGGGTGGTGACGTTGGTCGCCGCGAACTGGAACTGTTCGTAACTTGTGAGGTTCGTGTAGCCGAGCGCCGCCATGGCCTTCGCGTAGGCCTCGCTGGGCGCGAAGCGGTAGTGGCCCGCGCCGTCACCGCCCTGGAAGGTGCCGGTGAAGGTGAGGACGCCCGCCTCGCGGGTGAGGGTGAAGGTGGACGGGCCGTCCGCGGTGGACAGGCCCTGGAAGGAGGCGCGGGGCTCGGTGAAGCCCATCTGCCCCTGGCCGCCCTCTTCCTTGTCGGGGTGGATGAGGTTGATGTGGAAGCTGTCGGGGGACGACTTCTCGCGGGCGGTGGACGTCCAGGTGCCGCGCAGCTCGTTCGCGGCGGAGGCGGTGGTGGCCACGAGCAACAGGACACAGCAGGTCAACAGCGACGGCAGGCGACGCATGGAGAGGCTCCTTCGATTCTGGATGGACCCCTCCCGTCCGACGCGCCTGTGTGGACGCGTCAGCGGGGAAGGGCGTGAGAGGGATGGGGTGTCACGGGGCCGGGGAGCGAGCGCTGCTCCCCGGGCCACTCGGTGACGGGTGTTACGGTGTGGCGGGTGTTACTTGGAGTCGCGCAGCCGCCGGATGAACTCGGCGTCCACGCCGCCGGAGCGCAGGCGCACCAGCTCATCGGCGGAGAGGTTCTTCAGGCCCGCGGCGTTCAGCTCGCGCAGGAACTCCGGGGTGACGCCCAGCGCGCGCAGCTCGGTCAGCTGGTCCGGGTCCTTCGACTCCACGCCGGCCGCGCGCATCTGCTCCAGCCACGACGGCGTGACACCCACCGCGCGCAGCTCCTGGAGGTCATCCGCGGCGAGCTTGGACAGGCCGAACTTGCCCAGCGCGCCGATGTACTCCGGGTCCACGCCCACCGCGCGCAGCTCGGTGATGTCCTCCAGCGACATGCCGGAGTAGCCCGCGGCCTTCAGCCCGCGCACGTAGTCCTCGCTCACTCCCACCGCGCGCGCCTCCACCACGTCGTCCGGGTCCTTCGTTTCGAAGCCCGCGTTCTTGAGCGCGGCGAGGTACTCCTGCGTGACACCCATGGTGCGCAGCTCCACCAGCGTGTCGGCGTCCAGCTTGCGGCCGAAGCTCGCGGTCATCTGCTTCGTGTACTCGGGGGTGACGCCCACGTGGCTCATCTCCACCAGGTTGGCGACGGTGGGCTCGTAGCCCATCGACTCCAGCTCCCGCACCCGCTCCGGCGTGACGCCCGCCGTCTTCAGCGCCACGAGCTGGTCGACGGAGAGCGGCTGCCCCGCGCCCACCCGGGTGCGCTCGTCGACGTCATCATCGTCACGGCCCGAGAACGCCTTCACCTTCACCTTGGGCGCGACGGCCAGCTTGATGGGGACGTTCACCTTGACGTCGACCTTGGGGTTCGGCGCCACGGTGAAGCGGGGCGCGGAGGGCGCGCTCGGCGGCGCGGGAGGCTCCGCCGCGTCGGGAGGCGCGGGGATGGCGACGCCCGGCGGGGCCTTGGACGACGTGTTGGACGCGGGGCTCTGGCCCAGCACCAGCGACGTCAGGGGCGCGGCCACCGCGAGGCTGCTGACGAGCGTGAGCACCGACGCTCCCGCCACCCAGCGGGAGGAGCAGCGCGGCGCGGCGGGGGAGACCAGTCGGCGCACGCGCTCGGGCAGCGAGCCACCGAGGGCGGACATCGCGTGGCTCGACTCCGAGGGCAGCACTCGCAGCGCCTCCAGCGCGGTGAGGGCCCGGGCGTAGGAGACGGAGTTGCCGCTGGCGCTCACCGCCACGTCGTCGCAGCAGTGCTCGCGCTCCACGCGGATGACGTTGGACATCCACCGCACGGCCGGGTGGTAGAAGAAGAGCGTCTCCACCACCACCTGCGCCAGGTTCACCGCGAAGTCATGCCGGCGGATGTGGGCCAGCTCGTGCGCCAGCACCATCTCCAACTGGCGCGTGGGGAGTCCAGAGAGCGTGGACACCGGCAGCAGCACCACCGGCGACAGCCAGCCCACCGTCGAGGGCACGTCCACCTCGGTCGACTGGAGCAGCCGCACCGCGCGCGCCAGGCCCAGTCGTCGCGACAGCGTGTCCAATCGCTCCTGCCACTCACGCGGCGCGGGCAGGGCACGGCGCGCGAGCCGGCGCAGTTGCACCCACTCCGCCGTCAGCCGTCCGGAGCTGAGCCCCACGCCCGCCACCCACGCGAGCACCACCCACCGCAGCAGGCTGTCCAGCGACGCGCGCGCCTGTTCCACCAGCCGCGTCAGCACGCTCGCCGGCTCCAGCCGAGTCCATCCAGACGTCGTGGGCTCGCGCTCGGAGGAGATGACGGCGCTGGGCGTGGCGGCCCACTGGGGCCGGGCCCGGGTCGCGAGGAGCGGCTCCTCATGCACGGCCCGGGTGGCCGCGGCGTGCTCCGCCTGACGCGTGGCGCGCGCTCGAGTCGCGTGCCGCCACCCGGTGGCCGCGGGCAGCACCACGGTCAGCACCAGCGCGCCACAGGCCAGCGCATAACGCGCGTTGGCCGCGCGGCGTCCCACCGTCACCAGCGCCACCGCCAGCCCCAGCGCCACCAGCGCGCCCTGCCAGAGCGAGTGCACCAGCGCCCATCCCAAGGACTCCATCCACAGGCCGCTCATTCGTCCGCTCCTTCCATGGAATCGAGCAGCTGGCGCAACTGGGCCAGCTCCTCCGGGCTCGTCTTGCGCGAGGACAACGCCTGCATGGCCAGCCGCGCCGGAGAGCCGCCGAAGGCGCGCTCCACCAGGTCCGTCACCAGCTGTCGCTGCGTGCGCTGCTCCGTCGCCTGGGCCCGGTACACGTGCGCGCGCTGGGACTCGTCGCGCTCCACCAGGCCCTTGTCCGTCATGATTTGCATCAGCTTCAGCACCGTCGTGTAGCCCGTGGCCTCCGCCGGCTCTCGCCGGTGAAGCGCCTCGTGCACCTCCCGCACCGTGCTGTCACCGCGCTCCCACAACACCCTCAGGATGGCCAGCTCGCCATCCGTGGGGCGCGGCAGCTTCGACTCGCTCATGGCTTCCTCGCGTCCAACATGCACGACTCATCATACGAATGGCTTCGTAGATGTCAACGAAGGTCTTCGTAGATGCGAGGGGTGGGGTGGGATGCGCTCTGGAAGTGCGGGCCAGTTCCCAGTCTGGGAACGCGAGGCCTCACCTTCGTGCCTGCCTGCTCCCGGGCTTTACCCAGGAGGAGAAGAAAACCTCTTTTGGAGAGGGAAGCGCCGTTCCCAGCGGAGGGAAGCCGGGTTCCACGCAAGGTGCCCTGGCGTCCCGCCTGCTCGGCCTGGGGGGAGGTGGGTCCGTCGCGGCGGAGGCGACCTGACAGGTCTCCCGCGTGGCACATGAGGTGAAAAAGGCCCGTCCGACGTGAGCCATACAGGCTCGAGACGATGCAAGGCGGGACAGACAAATGAAGGCGTTGAGCGGTTGGATGGGAGCGGCCTGTGCCGCCGCGGTGGGGTTGGCGGGTGTGGCGGAAGCCCATGATTTGACGTGCTCGAAGTTGGTGAACGGGCAGTCCTCCGTGGAGGCCACGTCGTATCCGTTCACGGCGAACTTCAGCTACCAGGTCAACAACGTCCACCCGACGTTGCCGTCCATCATGCTGACCGCCGCGGATCCGCTGCTGGTGCTGGAGGGCTTCTCCTTCATCCCTCCGCCGCCGGTGGTGATTCCGGTGGGCCAGTCGGTGACGTCCACCTTCGCGCTGACCATCAACAGCTACGACGACTGCCGCACGCTGTCCATCCTCGACGGACTGCCGGACAACAACATCGACAACGTGTTCACCGCGGGGTTCGACCTGGGCTCCTCGCTTTGCACCGCGCGCGTCACCTGTGTGGAGCCGCCGCCGGACGCGTGTGCCAACGCGACGCGCACGCTGGGCTTCTACAAGAACCACATCTCCGCGGTGCAACAGTGCCTGGCCGGTGGCCCCATTCCGCTGGGCAGCATCGGCATCGTCGCCACGTTGCCGGGCGCGGAGGGCATCCTCTGGGGGGACCCCGCGAAGTACCCCATCACCGGCCTGCCGCGCAGCCAACTGGACCGCGTCCGCTTCCTGGCCTCGCGGCAGATGCTGGTGGCCACCTGCAACCAGCGCCTGTTCGGCGGTGTCACCGTGCCACCCAACCTGCTGGCGCTCGTGCTGACCGCGCTGGGCACCGTCAACTGCACCACGCTCGACAACCTCGCCACGCAGTTGGACACGTACAACAACTCCTGTGACTCGGCGCCGTTCCCGACGGGCTTCGACGCGGGGCCCCCGACGCCCCAGGCCGCCCAGGCGCTCGCCATCGACTTCACCATTCCCACGGGCCTCAGCTGCCTGCCGTGAGCCCCCCGTCACATCCCCTTTCCAGACATCGATTCACTGAAAAGCTTTCGAGGAGCCACGTCATGAAGAAGTTGCTGCTGTCCACCCTGGGGGCTTCCGCCCTCGCGCTCGCCGCCTGCAGCGGTGATGACCCCGCCCCGTTCCCCGGTGAGGAAGACCCGGGTGTGGAGACGCCCGTCCCCGGTGATGTGGACCCCGTGCCCCCGCCTGGCGGCGAGGGCCCCGGTCCGACTCCCCCCGGCGGCGAAGGCCCCGGGCCGACGCCTCCAGGAGGGCAGGGCCCCGGCACGCCTTCCACGCAGTCATTCGAGCTGCGGCTGCGAGCCGAGGGCGTGGCGGACTACACCTCGATGAAGGTGCCCGTCTCCGACGTGCTGGTCACCGCCGAGGGCAAGCCCGTGCCCGTGCAGGTGGTGTCCAACATGCTGGAGCTGGCGACGCCGGGCCATTCACCGCTGGCCGCGCGCTTCACCGTGCCGCCCGGTGTGGAGAAGGTCCAAATCACCGTGCACTTCAATGCGCTGGGTGACTTCGCCCGGAATGGCGCGCGGGCGTCGGAGCTGGACGCGCGGGTGGCGCCGGTGACGTTCGAGGCGCGCGTGAGGGACTTGTCCGTGCGTGGCCGCGCGGTGCTCGTGCTGGACATGGCGCGCTCGATGATGACGACGCAGAAGTCCAACTCGATGCAGCTGCTGCCCAACGGCACGGTGAAGTACTAGCCGCGTCCGGTACGTGCGGAGGGCGTCGTCACGGCGCCCTCCGGTGAAGCCTTCTGGCGAGCCGTGTGCGAAGGCTCGCCGTCGCTTCGTCTACGGCTCGCCGCGGGCGGCCGGAGCGTCCTCGGGCTGCGTGCCCTGGCCTTCCTTGCCCTGCCAGAAGCGGCGCGGGTGGTCATCACCGCGCGTGCCATTGGAGAGCTTGTCCACCCACGGGTAGCGCTTGGCCTCCTCGGCGGTGTAGCCCAGGTTGAAGACGGTGGGGCTCTTGGGCTTCTCACCGGCCTTCGAATAGAAGGTCCCGAAGAGGCGGTCCCAGAAGTAGTTGGTGATGCCGTAGTTGCCCTGCTCGTTGTGGTAGTGGTGAGACAGGTGCAGGCGCTTGATTTCCTTCAGGAAGCCCAGCTTCGGCGTGTAGTTCAGGTGCTGGATGCAGTGGCAGAATTCATAGAAGCACGTAATCACCATCGCCCAGCCCAGCGCCGCCGCCGCGCCCGACCTGCCGCCAATCAGATAGCCGATGGGCGCAATCACGCCGCCCACCGTCGGCAGCACGTTGGCCAGCGCGCCGAAGAGCACGCGCAAGTCATTGGGGTCCTGGTGGTGGTCGAAGTGGATGCGCTTCCACGTCGCCGCGGTGAAGGGCGTCTTGTAGAGGAAGCGGCTGTGCAGGATGTTCTTGTGCACCAGGTACCAGCCGAACGGGAACACCACGCTCGCCGCCAGCATGGCCAGCAGCATGCGCCCCGGATTCTCGAACCACTTCACCGCGTAGACGAAGCTGACGATGCCGACGGCGATGTAGGCCACGACGGCGTAGTACGTGAAGAACGAGTAGACGAGGTCTCCCAGCGTCATCCGGTCCAGGTTGTGCTTGCGGTGCTTCAGAAACAGAAAGGGTTGGCTGACCGCCACGGTATCCCTCGCGATTGGACGCTTGCCCGCCCATGCGGCGTCGTTGTGAGTAGCAGGGGCCCGGCACCCTTGCGCCACAATCATCAGGCCCGCTTTTACGTTTTTCTGCGGTGCAAGAGAAGCTCCGCTGCTCCCCTGCCCGCTGACTGGACGCCTGCCCTCCCACCTGGGTGGTGGCCGAGTTGAGCGGCGGACTTCCCCGAGAGGTGCCCACGTCCCACTTTCGACGAGGGGATCAGCGCGTGGAGGCTCCCATGGCGGAAAAGGCAGGGGAAGACAAGTCGCGAGGGAGCAGGGCCCGGGGGCAAGTCGCGGCGGCGACACGGAGCGTGGAGACGGAGGACCGAGGCACCCTCGCCCTACGTCGGACCACCTCGGAGTACCGGGCGTCGGCGGAGGAGCAGGCGGCGCGGGTGCGTGAGGAAATCGAGGCGGCGCTCGTCGTCGCCCGGGACACGCGGGAGGCCATCGAGCGGAGGATCGCCGACGAGCTGCACGCGCCTCCCGGCAGCTTCAGGGCTCGGGCCCAGCCCAAGGCTCCCCGGCGCAAGGTCGCCGCCCGGAAGAAGAAGGCGAGTGCCTGAAGAAGCCTGGGTGCGCGTCTCAGCTTCGCAGGCGCGTGGCCTCGGGCGTGGTGGGGCGCGGGGTGTCCTCGTGC
>NZ_JABXEM010000100.1:0-34964 GCF_013372595.1 Myxococcus sp. AM011 | reverse complement strand
GGGCTGGAGGCTGGAGGCGGGGAGGGGACGTTCCGGACAGCGGAGGTGACGGCGGGGCTCTTGTGGGACTCGCGTGACAACGAGCCCGCGCCCGTTCGCGGCATGTTCCACGAACTGGCGGTACGCGGCGCGGTGGGGGCGACGGGCAGCTCGTTCAGCTACTGGGGCTCCACGGCGAACCTGCGTTTCTACCACCCCCTGGGACATGAGCGATTGGTGGCAGCGTTGCGCCTGATGGCCGACGTGCTTGGAGGGGATGTGCCCTTCTTCCTGCTCAGCGGCTTTGGCGGAGTGGAGTGGCGCGATGGCTGGGGCGGCGTGGGCGGCCTGTTCACCGCGCGAGGGCTGCTGAAGAACCGCCTGCAGGGCGAGGTGAAGACGGTGGGCAACGGCGAGCTGCGCTGGCGCTTCCTCGACGTGCGGCCGTGGGAGCAGCGGCTGGAGTTCACGCTGGTGGCCTTCCTCGATGCGGGACAGGTGTGGACGGACCTTCGCTTTCGGGACAAGGGGTTGTTCCGGTACGCGGGAGGTGGGGGCCTGCGAGTGGCCTGGGACAACGCCTTCATCGTCCGAGCGGACTACGGCGTGAGTCCTCGGGATGGCACGTCCGCCTTCTATCTCGACTTCAACCACATGTTTTGAGTGGCCGATGTCATCCGGTGGCATTGACGCCCGCGGAGGGTGCCAGCTAGCGTGACGCCACGATGATGCTCTTGAACGCGAGCTTCCTGACGACCGCCACTGGCCGCTGTTGCCGTGGCGAGTGTTGTTAGTCGAGCTGCTTCGAGCGTCCTTCGTTCCACCGGTTCGTTTCCGCTGAAGTCCCGGCCCTTGGGCCTCGGGCACGTTGCTCCGGTGGTGTTCCGCGTACTGGCGATGAGGCCCTGACCTCGTCGTGCGTGCGTGGCCTTGCGTCCCTCCGTCGGAGTCTCCGCATGCCCATCACCCGCTTCGAGCCTCATGACGATTTCCTGCGGGTCCACTTCGCTGGAGACGGGGTTCCCCGGCACTCGGACTTCCACTGGTTCTGGCTGCGGCACAACTCGGAGTTGGACCGCCATCCGCTCACCCGTGAGCGCATTGTCTGCTCCTCGGAGCTGCCGTTGGGTTTGAGGCCTCGTGGGGTGCGCGTCTCGGAGGATGCCTCCGCCCTCGATATCGACTGGGGGGACCGGGCGGACGGGCAGGTGAGTCGGTACTCGGCGGACTGGTTGCTGACGAATGCCTATGCGGCCGACCGCGTCGCGGTGCCTCCGCCACCTTCGGACAGCGGGCTGCTCACGGTGGAGGCCGCGCGGGTGCGCGAGCCGCTCGTGCCCTTCGCGCTGAAGCGACTCGAGGCGTCCGGGGCGGTCATCGTCCGAGGCTTCGGGGCGGACACGGAGGCGCTCATCGACCTCTTTGGTGGCGCGGGCCTTTCGGTCATCGAGACACACTTCGGTCGCATCGAGGACCTGCGCACCGACAACACGACGAATCGGAACACGGACCAGTTGGGCTACACGGACAGCGCGGTGCAGTTGCACACGGACCAGCCCTTCCTGGAGCGGCCGCCGCGCTACCAGTTGCTGCATTGCCAGCGGCCCGCGGAGACGGGTGGGGACAACAGCGTGGTGGATGGGCTCGCGGCGGCGCGTTACCTGGCGGACCAGGACGAGCAGGCCTTCGAGCTGCTGCGCACGGTACCGGTGACGTTCCATCGCAAGCAGGCGGCGTTCGAGCGGGTGTTGGTGTCACCGGTGCTCGACTTCGACGCGCCTGGGGGCTTTCGCATCCGGTACAGCTATTTCACGCTCGCGCCGCACCGGGTGCCGTTCGCTCGGATGGAGGCGTGGTACCGCGCGTACAACCGCTTCGCGACGCTGGTCCGGGACGAGCGCCACCAGTTCCGCTTCCGGCTCCAGACCGGTGACTTCCTCCTCTATGACAACTGGCGAATGCTTCACGCTCGCACCTCGTTCACGGGTGCCCGCTGGCTTCGCGGTGTGTACTTCGATGCGCGTTGAACCCCGGAGAACACCATGACCGCTTCGCCTCGACTGGCCCCCCATGGAATGAGTCACCAGGACGTCCTCGACCAGATGTGCGAGCTGCGCGCCGATGATGCGCGCTGGAAGGAGGGGAGGACTTGGAGCCTCGTCTACCACGCGGGAGATGACGTCCGTCGGTTGCTCGCGGATGCCTATGCGGAGTTCATGTCCGAGAACGGGCTGAGTCCGTTGGCGTTCCCGAGTCTCGCGCGCTTCGAGTCGGAGGTGGTGGCCACGGGCGCGGAGTTGTTCCATGGGGAAACCGCCGCGGGGACGCTGACGTCGGGAGGGACGGAGTCCATCTTGATGGCGGTGAAGACGGCTCGGGACTTCGCTCGGGAGGAGCGGGGAATCACGGCGCCGGAGGTGGTGCTGCCCGCGTCCGTGCATCCGGCCTTCCAGAAGGCCGCGCACTACTTCGGGGTGAAGCCCGTCAATGTGCCGCTGGGGCCCGACTTTCGCGCGGATGTGGCGGCGACTCGGGTCGCGCTGACGGCGAACACGGTGCTCGTCGTCGGGTCTGCTCCGGCGTATCCGCACGGATTGGTGGACCCGATTGAGGAGCTGGCGGCGCTCGCGCAGGAGCACGGTGTGCTCTTTCACGTGGATGCGTGTCTGGGGGGATTCCTGCTGCCGTTCGCGCGGAAGCTGGGGCACGACGTGCCTGACTTCGACTTCGCGGTGCCGGGTGTCACGAGCCTGTCGGCGGACCTGCACAAGTATGGCTATGCGGCGAAGGGGGCGTCGCTCGTGCTGTACCGCACGCCGGAGCTGCGTCGGTACCAGTTCTTCACGTACGCGGATTGGTGTGGAGGCATCTACGCGTCGCCATCGATGGCGGGGACCCGGCCAGGAGGTGCCATCGCGGCGGCCTGGGCCATCCTGAAGTACCTGGGCGAAGAGGGATATCTGCGGCTCGCTGGGACGGTGCTGGAGACGGCTCGGGCACTGCGTGAGGGCGTCACCGCGATTCCTGGCTTGAGGCTGGTGGGCGAGCCTCGGCTGAGTGTCTTCGCTTTCGCGTCGGACACGCTGGATGTGTATGCGCTGGGGGATGCGATGGAGGCGCGAGGGTGGAAGTTGGACAGGCAGATGGGGCCGCCCGCGCTGCACCTGATGGTGACTCCCGCGCACGAGAAGGTGGTGGAGCCGTTTCTCTCGGACTTGCGTGAGTGTGCTGGGAGTCTGGCGCGCGGAGAGCCGGCGCCCGAGGGAAGCGCGGCGATGTACGGCATGCTGGGTGCCATCCCGGACCGGCGTGAGGCCGCGGACTTCATCCGCCAGTTCATGGACTCCATCTACGGATGAGCGCGCTCATCCAGATTCGCGCGATGGCCTTGCCCCGGTTCGGCTGGGGCGCGCTCTCCGCCATGTTCGCGGGCGCTGTCCTATGAGCGCGCTCATCCAGGTCCTCGTCGTGGTGGGGTTGCCAGGGCTCGTCCTGTTGGGATCGCGAGCCTTCAAGCCCGTGGAGTGGGTGGGGCCCGTGGTGATGTGCTACGCGGCGGGCATCCTCCTGGGAAACGCGCCGGGGTTGTCGCTCCAGACGGGCGTGAGTCTTTCCGTGAGCGAGGCGGCGGTGCCGCTGGCGATTCCCCTCCTGTTGTTCTCGACGGACGTGCCGCGCTGGACCCGGCTCGCGCGGACGACGTTGTTGTCCTTCGTCCTCGCGTGTGTGTCCGCCCTTGTGAGTGCCACCGTGGTGGGGCTCGCCTTCTCGGGTCGGATGGACGAGTGGTGGAAGATGGCCGGCATGCTGGTGGGCGTGTACGTCGGCGGCACCGCCAACATGAACGCCGTGGGCGTGGCGCTCCAGGTGCGTGAGGAGACCTTCGTGCTCCTCAACACGGCGGACATCGTCGCGGGGGCGGCTTACCTGCTCGTGCTGGTGACAGTCGCACAGCGCATCGCACTGGCCTTCCTCCCCCCATTCCAGAATCCGACAGGTTGGGATGGCCCAAGCGAGGAGGAGGGGACGCGACAGGAGCGTTTCTCCTGGCGGTTCGCGCGAGGTCTGGCCCTGTCACTGCTGCTCGCCGTCGCCATCTGCGGCGTGTCCGCTGGGACGAGCCTGTCCCTCGTGGGCAGACTGGAGGCGACGGCGGTGCTCCTGCTCATCACCACTTTGTCGCTGGCGGCGTCCTTCATTCCCGCCGTCCGCTCGTTGCCTGGGAGCTACGCGCTGGGGGACTACGCGCTGCTCGTCTTCTGCGTGGCGGTGGGGACGTTGGCGGATGCAAGCCAATTGGGAAGCGCGGGGTTGTCTGTCTTCGCCTTCTGCGCCAGCGTGATGGTATTGGCCATCGTCCTGCATTTCGGCCTGGCGGCGCTGTTCCGCATCGACGCCGACACGGTGCTGATTACCTCCACGGCCACCATCTTCGGCCCGGCCTTCATCGCCCCCGTCGCCCGAGCGCTGCGCAACCGCGAGCTGATGGTCTCCGGCATCACCACGGGGCTGATGGGGTTCGCGCTGGGGACCTACCTGGGGCTCGCCTTGTCCTGGCTCTTGCGGCCGTAGCCTTCCTTCTTGCATTCCGATGCGGCGAGTCTCTCCTGTCGGGTCAACCCGCCAACAACTGTTGGTAGCGAAAGCGCCAAGTCTATGCTGATGACTCTCGTCAGGAGCCAAGCCCATGCGCGCCATTCCCCAGGAATCCCCTCAGGTGGCACCGGCCCCGGGCCTTGCCCAGCGCAAGTCGAGAGAGGGAGGTATCCAAGCAAGTCCAGAGCGCACGACGTTGGAGCGCGGCCTTGTCCAACGACAGACGCGCGCCAATCAGAGTCCAGCAGTCCAGAAGACGTCCAGCTACCAGCACTTGCTGAACTCGAGCCCGAAGGTCGAGGCATTGCAGCGGCAGGCGGCCTCGAGCGGAGCGGCGCACCCCATCCAACGACTGGCGGCGTCATCCCTTGGCCAGGGGCATCTCCCTGTGCAGCGCATGCACGAGGGCTCCGACGATGAAGAGGGGCTCGAAGAGCTCCTCGATGAGGCCGAGGTGGAGCAGGGGGACCCCACCGCCAGGGCGCTCGCGGTGCCCCAGACGGAGGCGCAGGTGGAGAAACAGGCGCTCACCCGCACGACACTCGGGGGCATGGCCGGCTGGACCAATACGCCGATGAGTGAGCACCTCGCCACGGACCCCCGGACCTGGCCGCTCATCGCGAAAGGCGAGTGGAACGCGCCGATGCGAGGATGGTTCGAGAGGGGCGAGGGCGACAATCGTCGTCGCATCATCCTGCTCGGGGAGACCCACGACCGGATGGAGAACTTCCTCGAACACATGTTCAACAACAAGGCTACCCGCATCTGGGAGAAGAACCTGCACCTGGCGCAGGTCGCCAAGGGTCGCAAGGACTACGGCAAGTGGCTCGCCAGCTTCAGCGAGGGGCAGCGGGGCTATTTCGACAAGACCCTCGCCGCCCTCCAGACCGAAAAGGCTGACGGTCATGTCCTGAACGCGGACACCGACGGGTCCACGGAAATGGTGACAAGCGCGCTCGGTCTGGATGTGGGGGAGGACATCGGAGGCCTCATCGGTCGGCTGATTGCCTCCGACACGGAGATTTACGACCACCTGAGCGAATGGATGGATTCAGAGGAACCGGAGGACGCGGATCGCCTGGCGATCGGCCGCCGTCGGTGGCGCTACGCGTCCGTCCTGGTGGGTGCCCAGCACTACAAGGGGCTCGCGGACTACATCACGAGACTCGGCGGGTTCGAGGCCAAGGAGCCTGGACCGTCCCTCATATCCCTCCTCGGCCTCAACGCCTGAGCCGACAGTCACGACGCCAGGACGACGGGCTCAGGCCGCCTCTTCCAGAATCTCCAGCGCCTCCCGAACCCCCGGGAGCGCGGACAGCAACTCCAGCTCCGCGGACTGGAGCACGGAGACCCGCTTGCCGGAGATGCGCTCCATCGTCAGCTCGATGCGGTGGTCCCCCGCCGCGTTGACGCGCCGGAAGATGCGGGCCCGCCGGCCCTCCGCCCGACAGGCGAGGATATCCTTCTGGAGACTGCGCAGGCGTCGGACCACCTTCAGCGCCGTCCGCCCCTCCGGGGTGTCGAAGGTGTGGAAGTGCCGATTACGCGACAGTGGCTTGCTAGGGTCATGGAGCCTCTCCACGAGGCGCCGAACGAATGGGTCCATCGACGTGGGAGGATAACATCCAGTACCCTCCCGCTCAGCGATGCCCTGGCGATTTCGAACCCTTCCCTGGACCCTGGCGCTCCTCCTCCCGCTTGCTTGTAGGGAACCGGAGGTGGCAGCCGTCCAGAACCGTGCCCAACAGGCCCAGTCCGCCCTGAGTGAGGCCCGCGCCCAGCTTGCCAACGGGCAGGCCCTCCCCGCACTCGCGGCCCTCAAGAAAGCCGCCACCGCCGCCCCCGACAGCGCCGAGCCCTACCTGCTCATGGCCGATGCCCACCTCATGAACAACAACATGGGCGCGGCCATCATGTCCCTCAAGCAGGCCGAGGCCCTCATCCCCGGCACCGACCCCAACATCCAGAAGCAGCTCGCCGAACTCTACCTGGGCAACGGCAACACCGCCGAGGCCCTCACCATCCTCTCCACCCTGCGCGACTCCGGCCTGCTCACGGAATCGGACGTGCTCGGCCTCGCCCGGCTCCAGGCCCGCGAGGGCCAGATTGACGCCTCCTTCGCCACGATTGAGAGCGTCCTGCGCGACAGCCCGGATGACCCGGAGGCCAAGGCCATGGAGGCGGAGGTCCTCCTCATGAAGGGCGACGAGCTGCTCGCCGCCAACCTCATGGACAAGCTGCTCCAGCAGAACCCCGCGCACACCTCCGCGCGCCTCTTGCGCGCCCGCTACTTCCTCGTCAGCGGCGTGCCGCAGATGGCCGAGGCCGACCTCCAGGCCGTCGAAGGCAAGGACGCCAACCGCGGCGACGTCGTCATGCTGCGCGCCCGGGCCCTCCTCGCCCAGGGCCGCGCGACGGATGCAGAGGCCGCCCTCAAGCCCCTCATCGACGTCGAACCCCAGAACGCCGAGGCCCTCGCCTGGATGGCGGAGACGGTGCTCGCCCAGGGCCGCCGCGCGGACGCGCTCGCCCTGGTGGACCGCGCCCTCCAGTTCCGCCCCCGCCTCGCTCGCGCCCTCTACGTGCGCGGCCGTGCCCAGGAGGAGGCCAAGGACCTGAAGGGCGCCGAGGAGAGCTACCGCTTCGCCCTCAGCGCCGAGCCCCGCTTCGCGCCCGTGCACACCCGGCTGTGGCGCCTGTTCCTCCAGTCGGAGCGCAAGGTGGATGCGTACGCGTCCCTGGAGCGTCTGCTGGCCATGGGCGAGGCCTCCCAGGAGGAGAAGGTCGCCCTGGCGAAGCTCTCCGCTCAGCTCCAGACGCAGATGGTCCGGGCCACGAAAATCATCGACGAGGCCCTCAAGCGAGAGCCCGACAACGCCGAGTACCTGGCGGTGAAGAAGGCCCTCCTGGACGTCGCGCCCAAGCCGACGAAGAAGAAGTCGACCGGCCCCCTCATCATCCGCGGCGGTCGCCGCTGACCAGCAGCTTCGCGGTGGGCGCTCCGGGCAGCCCTGGCGCCTCCGCCACCACGCGCTCCAAGGCCTTGAGCCCCTTCTTCTGACCCACCGCGACGACGGTGAGGTTGTCCCGGTGGAGGTAGCGCCGGGCCACTTCCCGCACCCGCGCGGCGGACTGGGAGTCCACCAGGTCCGCCCGGTGCTCGAAGGTCTCCGGCACGCGGAACAGCTCCGTGCCGCCGAACCACCCGGCCAGCTCCCCCGGTGAGTCCTGGGAGAACTCCAGCAACATGCGGTGGCGGCGCTTGGCGCGCGCCAGCTCCTCCTCGCCAATCTCCTCGTCGCACAGCGCGCCCAGCACGCGGAACGACTCGGCCACCACCTGCGCGGCCTTCTCCGGGGCGCTGGCGGCCTCGATCTCGAACAGGCCGGAGTCGTGGTAGCCGTCCAGCGACGCGTGGACCGAGTACGCCAGCCCCCGCTTCTCCACGATTTCGAACGGCAGCCGCGAGGACAGGCCGTCATCCAGCACGCGCCGGATGATCTGCAGCGCGGCGTAGTCGTCGTGCTGCTCGGGCACGGTGCGGAAGTTGAGGCGGAACTCCGTCTGCGACTCGTCGTGGGAGACGAAGTGCAGCCGGGGCCCCGGCGCGATTTCCGGCGGCGGCGTCTCCGTGCTGGCCAGGCCTCGCGGCAGGTGCGCGAACGCGCGCTCCGTCAACTCGAGCACCTCCTCGCGGCGCACGCGGCCCGCGGCGGTGACGACCAGGTTGCCGGTGACGTAGTGCCGCGCGAAGTGCTCCAGCACCTGGCTGTGCGCGAGCGCGGAGACGGACTCGCGCGTGCCCGCGATCTTCAAGGCCAGCGGGTGGTCGGGGAAGAGCAGGTTCTTGGAGAGGTTGTCCAGGTCGATGTCGCGACCCTTCTCATCCACCTCGTCCAGCATCTCCTCGAGGATGATCTGCCGCTCGACTTCCATGTCCGTGAGGCGCGGACGGGTGAGCATGTCCCCGAGGATGTCCAGGCCCACGCGCATGTGCGCGGGGTGCAGCGGCGTGTAGTAGTACCCGTGGTCCCGGGTGGTGACGCCATTGAGGTTGCCGCCCACTTCCTCCACGGCGGCGTTCATCTTCACCGTGTCCGGCCAGCCCGCGCTGCCCCGGAAGAACAGATGCTCCAGGTAGTGGCTGACGCCGTTGTTGGCGGGCGTCTCGTGGCGGCTGCCCGTGCGGACGTAGATGGCGAGCAGGGCGGTGTGGAGGTGGGGCGTCTCGATGGTGACGACGCGCAGCCCGGAGGGCAGAACGTCCCGATACGAATTGAAGCTCATGCGCGTGGAAGCCTTAACACGAAGGCCGTGCCCTGGCCGGGAATACTCTGGCAGGAGAGCGAGCCCCCGTGGGCCTGGAGGATTTGCTGACTCACCGCGAGCCCCAGCCCCGTGCCCCCCTCCTTGGTGGTGAAGAACGGCTCGAAGAGGTGGCGGCGTACCTCCTCCGTCATGCCCTGACCTGTATCCCTCACCGTCACCTCCACGTCCTGCTCCATGGGGCGGGTGGCGATGGTGAGCTGCCCTCCGTGGGGCATCGCCTCGCGGCTGTTGCGCAGGAGGTTCAGGAAGACCTGCCGCAGCTGCCCCTCGTCGGCGAGCACGGCCGGCGTGGCGGGGGCGAACTCGCGCACCACCTCCACGCCCGCGCGCATCAGCTCCTCGCGAGAGAAGTCCAGCACGCCGTCCAGCACCGCCGTCACGTCGCGCGGGTCCAGGTCCGGCCGCTGGGGCCTGGCCATGCGCAGGTAGTGCTCGGTGACGTCCGCCAGCCGGTCCACCTCGCGGGTGACGGCGGAGAGCAGGTCCTTCACCTCGTGGGCCTCGTCGGGCGCGGGGAACGTGGCGCGCTCCACCGCGTCCCCGAGCAGCTCCACGTTGAGGCCGATGGACGACAGCGGGTTGCGCACCTCGTGGACGATTTGCGCGGAGATGCGGCCCACGGCGGCGAGCTGCTCGGCGCGCATCAGCGCCTCCGCCTGCGCCTTGATTTGCGCCTCGCGCGCCTGGAGCGAGCGGGCCATCTGGTCGAACGCTCGCGCCAGCACCGCCACCTCGTCGTGGCCCTTCACGCCCAGCTGCGCGCTGTAGTCGCCCTTGCCGATGCGCGACACGCCCTCGATGAGCGTGCGCACCGGGCGCAGCGTGCGGGCCGACCACGCGGTGGCGACCAGGCCCAGCAGAATCGCCGCGACGGAGAGGCTGATGATGGCCAGGCCCGTCTGGCGCTCGCGCTCCTCGGCGCCGTCCACGCGCTCGCGGATGCGGTTGGACAAGGACAGTCGCAAGAGCCGCAGTTCGCGGCCGATGGCGTCCTCCATGGTGAGCACGTCGGCGGTGGCGCGGTCCACCTGGGCCTTGTCCGGCGCCTGCGAGGAGAACGCGTCGAACACGCTCTCCGCGGCGCGGCCGTACTCCTGGTAGCGCGAGTCCAGCTCCAGGAGCCTCGCCTCCAGCTCCTCGATGAAGGGCAGCTCGCTCGCCGGGGCCATGTCGCGCAGCTGGGTGGCCCGCGCGCGCGTCGTGGCCAGCCGCTGGGAGATGAAGGTCGTGGGCACGTAGACGCGGGCCAGGCGGATGATGGCGCGCCGTATCTCCGCGCTGTCCTCCTCCAGCATGCGCGCGGTGTGGCGCTGCTGGTTGGCGTGGTTCATCTCCATCTCCGCCGCGTCTTGCGAGAGCTGGAGATAGCCCTGGCTCAACAGCCGGATTTCGAGCCGGTTGCGGTGCAGCTCCGCGACGCTGAAGAGCGACACCAGGCCGAAGGTGACGAGCACCACCGCGTAGCCCAGGAAGATGCGGGTGGCGAGGGAGAGCTTCATGCGCGCGAGGACCGTGCAACGGCCAGGGCGTCATCGCCAAGCGGCCCGCGCCCCGGGCACGAGCAGCGCCGTCTTCCCGCCTGCCCCCCGGCGGGGCGACCGGCCGTCCTGGCCTCCTGAATCATGGCCCCGGAGGATAGCCCGAGGGGCCTCGTCCCGCCCGGGGACATTCGCGCCCGCGGGTGGCAATCGTCGTGAAGGCCCCAGCGTAGGAACTCGCGTGGTGAACCCCCTCGCCCGTCCCTCAAGGAATCACGCCATGCTCTCCACGGCCCACGCCTCCCTGGGCGCCCTGCTGGCGCTGCTCGTGTTGCCCTCCTCCTCGAAGGCCGCGGAGCCCGCGAAGGGCGCCGTCGTGGCCCCCAAGGCCGAGGCCCCCGCTGACACCGCGTCGAGCCTGGTCGGTATCTGGGCAGGGGAGCCCGTCTTCGGGCCGGAGGTCCAGGGCGAGCTGACGGTGTTCCGCGACGGCGACACGTGGCGCGCGCGCATCGGCGGCTATGAGGCCCCCGGGCGTCTGGAGAAGAACCAGCTCACGGTGACGATGCCGGGAGGGCAGGGGACGTTCCGGGGCGTCGTCGGCGCGGACGGCAAGCTCATCCGAGGCCACTGGGTGCAGCCGCGCGTCGTCATTGGCGGCGTGCAATACGCCACGCCCGTGGAGCTGCGCGCGCTCCAGAAGGGCGTGTGGCGGGGCGGCGTGACGCCGTGGGCGGACCGCTTCACCCTGTACCTCGTCGTGTACAAGCGGCCGGACGGCACCATCGCGGCGTACTTGAAGGACCCGGAGAAGGGCTTCGGCCGGCAGTTCGCGTTCAACGTCTCCATGCAGGGCAACGCGGTGAAGCTGACGGACCCGCGCGGCCCGACGACGCTGGAGGGCACCTTCGACCCGCGCTTCGGCCGGCTGACGGTGCCCATCCTCTTCCTGGGCCCCATCAATTTCACGAAGAAGGAGCGGGAGCAGGCCGTGGGGCTCTACCCGCGCACGCCGGCGCCGGGGGCCTATTCCTACCGTCCGCCTGTCGCGGAGCAGGATGGCTGGGCGACGGCGTCACTCACCGACGTGGGCATGGACCCCGCGCCCATCATCGCGCTGATGCAGCGCATCCTCGACACCGAGCCGGGCCCGACGCCGGGTCCGCACATCCAGGGCGTGCTCATCGCGCGCAAGGGCAAGCTCGTCGTCGAGGAGTACTTCCATAGCTTCGACAAGGAGCGCCTGCATGACCTGCGCTCCGCGGCCAAGACGCTGGCGCCGATACTCGTGGGCACGGCGATGGAGCAGGGCGCGAAGCTCGCCCCGGAGACGCCCGTCTACTCGTTGTTCCCCGCGTACAAGAGCGCCGCGCCCGCGGACCCGCGCAAGGCGAAGCTCACGCTGGAAAATCTGATGACGATGACCTCGGGCCTGGACTGCGACGACGACAACGACGAGTCCCCCGGCAACGAGAACACCCTCCAGGAGCAGGAGGGAGATTGGTACACGTACACGCTGGATCTACCCATGGGCCGGGCGCCGGGAGAGCCGCAGGCGGTGTACTGCACCGCGGGGATGAACCTGGTGGGCGGCATGGTGCGCAACGCGACGGGGACATGGCTGCCCGAGCACTTCGCCCGCACCGTGGCGGAGCCCCTCCAGTTCCGCCGCTACGCGATGAACCTGATGCCGGATGGCGAGGCGTACCTGGGCGGCGGCCTCTACGCGCGCCCTCGTGACGCGCTGAAGCTGGGGCAGCTCTACCTGGCGGGCGGCGTGTGGAACGGCAGGCGCGTGGTCAGCAAGCGCTGGGTCGAGCGCTCCATCGCCCGGCACTCGGTGATGAGCCCTGACCGCACCTACGGGTACGCGTGGTGGCGTCACGAGCTGCGCGTGGGCGAGCGCGTGTACGCGGAATACGAGGCGGGCGGCAACGGCGGCCAGTACGTCATGGTCATCCCCGAGCTGGAGCTGACGGTGATGTTCACCGGGGGCAACTACGGCCAGTTCAACCTCTGGAAGACCTTCCGGGAGGAGCTGTTGCCCCGCTACATCCTGGCGGCCGTGCGCCGGTAGGCAGGGGTGGGAGCCCGGCCTGCGTCTTGGCTCGACGCCCGGAGGCAAACGTGGGTAGAAGGCCGGTCCAATGGAGCCCGTCTCGACGAAGAAAGCCGCGCTGGTGACTGAAATCTCGAAGGAGTTCACCTTCGAGGCCGCGCACCGTCTCCCCAACGTCCCCCCCGGCCACAAGTGCTCGCGCGTCCACGGGCACAGCTACCGCATCGAAATCACCGTGCGCGGACCGGTGGACCCGCACTTCGGCTGGATTGTCGACTTCGCGGAGCTGAACGCCGCGTGGCAGCCGCTGCACGCGCTGCTGGACCACCGGCTGCTCAACGACGTGCCCGGCCTGGAGAACCCCACCAGCGAGCTGCTCGCCGCCTGGGTCTTCGAGCGGCTGAGCTTCGCCACCGCGCGCGTCGTCAAGCTGCGGGTGTCGGAGACGTGCACCTCGCAGTGCACCGTCTACCCGGCCGAGGGCTGAGCCCTCAGGTCTCCACCTGTCCCAGATTGGCGTGGAGCACCGCGCCATTCACGGTGGGCGTGGTGGCGCAGAAGTAGAGGACGTTCGCGATTTCGTCCGGAGTGATGAGGCGCCCGAAGGTCGACTTCGCGGAGATGATGGCGGCGCGCTTCGCGTCGTCGCCCAGGTGCTCTCGCAGCATCTCCGTGTCGGTGAAGCCCGGGCACACGCAGGCGGTGTGGATGCGCGTGCCCGCGAGGTCCTGGCAGGTGGAGCGCATCAACCCCACGAGCGCGTGCTTCGACGTCACGTAGGACGCGTTGCCCCTCACGGCCTTCTCCGACAGCGTGGAGCCCACGTAGAGGATGGATGAGCCGTCGCCCAGATAGGGCCGCGTCAGCCGGTTGAGCACGGCGGGCGCGACGACGTTGACCTCCAGCACCCGGCGAAGCTGCGCCGCCGTCAATTCCAGCGCGTCGTCGTGGTCATAGATGGCCGCGTTGTGCACCAGGCAGACGCGGTGGTCTTTGGCCTGTCCCGCGGTGTCCCGCAGCGCGGCCTCCACGCGAGGCTCCCAGTCGCCGGAGCCCAGGTCCACGCCCAGGTCCATGACACCCGGCACGTGGCTCGGCTGGCGCGCCAGGTTCAGCACGCCCCAGCCCTCCTTGCGAAAGCGCGCGGCCAGCGCCTGGCCGATTCCCCGGCTGGCGCCAGTGATGATGGCCTGGTCCGTCATGACGCCTCCCACTCCCAGGAGGACGACTGGCCGGGGCCCGAGGAGCACTTCACCACCAGCCGCGTGACGCCGTCCTTGCGCAGGGCGGAGCCGTCTCCCAGCAGCTCCTCGCCGAAGACGCGCGCCAGCTCCTCCAGCGTCACGTTCTCCACCGGCAGCACGGTGATGTCGCGCGCGAGGAAGCGCAGCTCCTCCCCGTTGAAGCGCGCCAGGACATCGCCCTTCGCGTCCCGCTCCAACTTCAAGAAAGGGGACCTCTCCGGAAGGAAGAACGTCTCGTTCCAGGCGCGGCAGCGGGCGATGATGGTCTGCTTCAGCGGGCCGTAGTCGGAGAGCATCCCGTTGTCGGCGACCTCGCCCGTCAGCGCGACATAGACGGTGAAGTTGTGGCCGTGCAGGTTCTCGCGGTGCGTCGCGGAGAAGATGGTGAAGTGCCCGGCCGAGAACTTCATCTCTTCCTTGTAGAGCTCCAGGGTCGTCGTGCGTGGCATGAGCAGGCGTGGGGTTAGCATCTGCCGTCGCCGCCGGGAAGTCTCGCGCCCCGGGACGTCCTGGCTCCGCCCGGGGGAAATGAGCGATTCTGGAAGGCCCATGCTCCTGCCCCTGCTCACCCTGGGTGTGTTCCTGTCCGCCAAGCCGCCCGCGGACGAGAAGGTCTTCACCCCGTGCCCCGCTTCCGCGCCCGAGTGGACGGCGGCCCGTGAGCGGCTGCTCGCCCTGGATGCGAGGCTGGAGGCGCTGCCAGACGACGGTGACGGGAAGCTCGGCGTGTCGGCCCTGCGCGAGCTCTTGATGTCGCGCTGCTTCGAGATGAGCCGGGAGGAGCCCGAGCCCGTCCCCGAGGACGTGCCGCTCCTGGGCTTGAAGACCTGGTGGAAGGAAGGGGGACGGAGCTGGGTGGAGTCCTACCTGGAGCTGGGCAAGCCCGGCACGCGCACGGTGGTGCTGCCGCCCGAGGCCCGCGACGTGCTGACGCTGGAGACCGTGAAGCCGGACCACCGGCTCGCGGGGATGCTGTGCTCCTCCAAGGACGCGGCCTGCGCGAAGGAGACGGAGGCCTGGTCCGGGAGGATGGAGGCGTCCTTCCTGCGAGAGCTGGAGCGGAAGGCCGACAAGGCGGAGGCGAAGTTGGAGGCGGAGGCTCGCAAGGCCTGCGTGAACGACGCGAAGCCCCGGCCGAAGCGCTGGCGCTACACGGCCTGGCGCTCCTGTGAGGGCGGGACGAAGTCCTTCGAGAAGGTGCTTCCGGTGGTGCGGCTCCGCGCGCCGACGGAGGGCTGGCTGGTGCTGCGGGGCCGCCGGGGGCACTACTCGTTCTGCGACGAGGTGCGCGCGTACCACCTGGAGACGGGCGCGGCCTGGGTGTCGCAAAGCTGCAGCAGGCTGTCGCTGTACGAGGACGCGGAGCGCATCGGTCGCGTGGATGTGGAGACCACCCAGGCGAACCGTCGTCCCCAGGTGACGGCGGGGGCCCTGTCGCGAGAGCTGCTGCGCGAGCTGACGTGGGTGCTCCTGCTCGGCGACGAGGGCATCTCCGTGGAGCGCGCCCGCCCGGTCACCCGCACGGTGCCCGCGGGCTATGCCATTGAATGGCGGGAGCGGCCCTCGGGCATCACCACCATGGCCGGGATGGGAGGCGGCTCCATGTGGTTCCACAGCGGGCAGACCCATCTGAGCTGGACCTGGTTTCCTCCCGCGAAAGGCGAGCCGCTCACGGGCGAGGTGACGTGGCCCGAGTCCGCCGACCCCGCGGAGAACCACGCGGACGAGTTGATCGTGGCGCTGGAGGAGACCTTCAAGCCTGGCTGCCCGTCCAGCCCCGCGCCCGTGGACCTGCTCGACTTCACGCGTCCGGCCGGCGTCAGCGCGGTGGATGCCCCCGAAGGTGTCGACCAGGAGCAGGACGAACTGCTCACGGCGCTGCGCGACTGGAAGCCACCTCCGGGGTGCTCCGCCACGGGCAAGTGACCTCCCACCTCGGACCGGCCGCTTCAATTTGCGTTGCGCGTCAGGGCCGGGGGCAATTAGTAATGGGCAATGTTGCAAATTACCTCCGCGGTGAGGCGTGCTCCGCCTCGGGTGTCCCATTCCTCGGGACGCTGTTGTCGTTCCTCGTCTCGCTAACACCCCACCGGTCCTCGCGCGGAGGGCCGAGCCCGTCTCCAGGCTCGGCGCGCCGCAAGCCCGGCTCCTGAGTCAGTCCCAGACACATCCACATCCTGTCTTCCGGCGGTGACGCACCGACTGGCCGGGAGAAGTGCATTCAGTCGTTCCCCTCCTGTTTCCCACGGGCCGCCGGAGGCGCAATCGCGGGCATGCGAGCGCCACCGGTGTGTCCGACCCCTGAATAGAAGTTGGAGTCAGCCATGAATTGGAGACGTGCAGCGGTGGGAGGGGCTCTGGCCCTCCCGCTGGTGGTGGGTGGTCTTGTGCTCGCGCGAGACGAGGGCTCGGACGCGCAACAAGGAGGAGGGCCCGCGAAACCGGCGGCGGCGCCCGTCGTCGTGGCGGAGGTCGTCACCCGGCAGGTGGCGAACAGCGCCGAGTTCATCGGCACGCTCGCGGCGGTGCAGAGCGTGGAGCTGCGGCCTCGCGTCGGTGGCTATATCGACGCGGTGCGCTTCGCGGAGGGCGGCCTCGTCACGGCGGGGCAGGTGCTGTTCCAGCTCGACGCGCGCACCTTCGAGGCGGCGCATGCCCGGGCCCAGGCGGACCTGCGTCAGGCCGAGGAGCGGCGCACGCTGGCGGAGAAGAAGTTCGAGCGAGGGGAGAAGCTGGTGGCCGAGCAGGCCATCTCCCGGGGTGACTTCGACGTGCTGGTGGCGGAGCGCGCGGAGTCCCGTGCGCGCGTGGAGTCCGCGAAGGCGGCGGCCCGCTCCGCGGAGATTGACCTGCAGGACACCCGCGTGCGCGCGCCCGTCAGCGGCAGGGTGGGGCGGGCGCTGGTGACGGCGGGCAACCTGGTCAGCGGCGGCAGCGCCAACGCCACGCTGCTCACCACCATCGTCTCGGTGGAGCCGTTCTACGTCTACTTCGACGTGGACGAGGCGACGTACCTGCGCTTCGCGGGCACGGCTTCGGGAGCGCGCGGCAAGGACGGGCGCGTCAACGCGGTGCCGGTGCGCGTGGCGCTGACGGGTGAGGAGGGCTTCCCCCGCGAGGCGCGGCTGGACTTCCTGGACAATCAAGTGGCGACGGCGACAGGGACGGCGCGAGCGCGCGCGGTGCTGCCCAACTCCGACGGGAAGCTGACGGCGGGCCTGTTCGCCCGGGTGCGACTGGAGACGGGCGCGGCGCATCCCACGCTCCTCATCCAGGACCAGGCGGTGGGGACGGACCAGAAGGGGCGCTACGTGCTCGTCGTGCGTCCGGACCAGACGCTGGAGCAGCGGCGCGTGGAGCTGGGGACCACCGAGGGCGGGTTGCGCGTGGTGCTCAAGGGCCTGTCGACGGGTGAGCGCGTGGTGCTCAAGGGCATGGCTCGGCCGGGCATGACGGTGGCGCCCACGGTGGTGGCCATGGCCGGCTCCGAGCATGCCGAAGGGGCGCGGCCGTGAAGTTCGCGCACTTCTTCGTGGACCGGCCCATCTTCGCGGCCGTGCTGTCCGTGCTGCTGCTGATTGGCGGTGGCCTGTCGTTGATTCAGCTTCCGCTGAGCGAGTACCCGGCCGTGTCACCGCCCACGGTGGTGGTGCGCGCGGCCTATCCGGGCGCGGACCCGGGCGTCATCGCGGAGACAGTGGCCGCGCCGCTGGAGCAGGAGATCAACGGCGTGGAGGGCATGCTCTATATGTCCTCGCAGGCGACGAGCGATGGCCGGGTGGCCGTCACCGTCACCTTCGCGATGGGCGTGAATCCGGACACCGCGCAGGTGCAGGTG
Source organism: Myxococcus sp. AM011 (assembly GCF_013372595.1). Classification (NCBI taxonomy): domain Bacteria; kingdom Pseudomonadati; phylum Myxococcota; class Myxococcia; order Myxococcales; family Myxococcaceae; genus Myxococcus; species Myxococcus sp. AM011. The sequence goes on along the minus strand of NZ_JABXEM010000100.1, from coordinate 17,441 downwards.
CAGAACCGCGTGGCCCGAGCGATTCCGCGCCTGCCGGCGGAGGTGCAGCGGCTGGGTGTACTCACCGAGAAGTCGAGCCCGGACCTGCTGATGGTGGTGCACCTGGTGTCGCCCGACGGGACGCTGGAGCCGCTCTACCTCTCCAACTACGCGGTGCTCCAGGTGCGCGACGTGCTCCAGCGCGTCCCTGGCGTGGGGAGCGTCAACGTGCTGGGCGCGGGCGAGTACAGCATGCGCGTCTGGTTGGACCCCCGGTTGCTCGCCGCGCGCGGTCTCACGGCGAGCGACGTGGTGGGCGCCATCCGCGAGCAGAACGTGCAGGTGGCGGCGGGTGTCATCGGCCAGCAGCCGGATGAGAAGTCCGCCTTCCAGCTCACCGTCACCACGCAGGGCCGGCTCACGGACGAGGAGCAGTTCCGCGACATCGTCGTGAAGGTGGGCGAGGGCGGGCAGGTGACGCGCCTGCGCGACGTGGCCCGGGTGGAGCTGGGCGCCAACTCCTATTCGGTGCGCGCCCGGTTGGACGGGAAGCCGGCGGTGGCCATCGGCATCAGCCAGGCTTCGGGCTCCAACGCGCTGGACGTGTCCGCGGGCATTCGCGCGCGGATGGATGAGCTGAACCACGCGTTCCCCGAGGGCATGGAGTACCGCATCGCGTATGACCCGACGCTCTTCGTGCGCACGTCCATCCGCAACGTGGTGACGACGCTGCTGGAGGCGGTGGTGCTGGTGGTGCTGGTGGTGCTGCTGTTCCTCCAGACGTGGCGCGCCTCCATCATCCCGCTGGCGGCGGTGCCCGTGTCGCTGGTGGGCACGGCGGCGGTGATGCACCTCTTGGGCTTCTCGCTCAACACGCTGTCGCTCTTTGGACTCGTGCTCTCCATCGGCATCGTCGTGGACGACGCCATCGTCGTGGTGGAGAACGTGGAGCGGCACATCGCCCAGGGCGTCAATCCCAAGGAAGCGGCCCGGCGGGCGATGACGGAGGTGACGGGCCCCATCATCGCGATTACCTCCGTGTTGTCGGCGGTGTTCGTCCCCACGGCGTTCCTCGGCGGACTCACGGGTCAGTTCTACCGGCAGTTCGCATTGACCATCGCCATCTCCACCATCCTCTCGGCCTTCAACTCGCTGACGCTCAGTCCCGCGCTCGCGGGCGTGTTGCTGCGCGGGCACCACGGGCCGAAGGACGGCCTCACGCGCTTCATGGAGAAGGCGTTCGGCGGGTGGCTCTTCCGTCCGTTCAACCGCTTCTTCGACAAGGCCTCGGAAGGGTACGTGTCGCTGGTGAAGCGGGTGGTGCGCGTCAGCGGGATGGCGCTCATCGTGTACGGCGGCCTCCTGCTCCTGACGTGGCTGGGCTTCAACAAGGTGCCGGCGGGCTTCGTGCCGATGCAGGACAAGTACTACCTGGTGGGGTTGGCGCAGCTTCCTCCCGCGTCGTCGCTGGAGCGCACGGACGACGTGGTGAAGCGGATGTCGGACCTGATGCTGGCGGAGAAGGGCGTGGCGAACGTGGTGGCCTTCTCCGGCATCAGCATCAACGGCTTCGTCAACTCGCCCAACTCCGCCGTCGTCTTCGCGATTCTCGACGACTTCGAGAAGCGCAAGGCGGAGGACATGTCGGCGAACGCCATCGCTGGCCGTATCCAGATGAAGCTGGGCGGCATCCAGGAGGGCTTCGCGGCCGTCTTCCCTCCGCCCCCGGTGCCGGGCATGGGCTCCATGGCGGGCTTCAAGCTCCAGGTGGAGGACCGCGCGGGCCTGGGTCCGGAGGCGCTCTACGCCGCCACACAGGCGTTGGTCCAGAAGGCCTCGGCCGAGCCCCAGTTGATGGGCCTGATGTCGAGCTTCGAAATCAACGTGCCGCAGCTCCAGGCGGACGTGGACCGGGTGAAGGCGAAGCAGCAGGGTGTACCGCTGGGCTCGGTGTTCGAGACGCTCCAGATTCACCTGGGCTCGCTGTATGTGAATGACTTCAACCGCTTCGGGCGCACGTACCAGGTGAACGTCCAGGCGGACGCGAAGCACCGCATGGAGCCGGAGGACATCGGCCGACTCCAGGTGCGCAACCCGCAGGGCGGCATGGTGCCGCTGGCGTCCCTGGTGACGGTGAAGCCCTCGTTCGGGCCGGACCAGGTGCTGCGCTACAACGGCTATCCGTCCGCGGACATCAACGGCGCGGCGGCGCCCGGCGTGAGCACGGGACAGGCGGTGGCGGCGATGGAGCGCGTGGCGGCGGAGACACTGCCGGCTGGCATGGGCTTCGAGTGGACCGACCTGACGTACCAGGAGAAGCTCGCCGGCAAGGAAGGCCTGTTCGTCTTCCCGCTGGCCATCCTGCTGTCCTTCCTCATCCTGGCGGCGCAATACAACAGCTGGTCGCTGCCGCTGGCGGTGTTGCTCACGGTGCCGCTGGCGTTGCTCAGCGCGATCGCCGGGGTGTGGTTCGTGGGGGGGGACAACAACATCTTCACGCAGATTGGCCTCGTGGTGCTCGTGGGCCTGGCGGCGAAGAACGCCATCCTCATCGTCGAGTTCGCGCGGGCTCAAGAAGACGAGGGCATGGGCGTGGTGCAGGCGGCGCTCGAGGCGTGCCGGCTGCGGCTGCGGCCCATCCTGATGACCTCCATCGCCTTCATCATGGGCGTGGTGCCGCTGGCGCTGGCCACGGGCGCGGGCGCGGAGATGCGCCAGGCGATGGGCGTGGCGGTGTTCGCGGGCATGCTCGGCGTGACGCTGTTCGGGCTGGTGCTGACGCCCATCTTCTACATCGTCATCCGCAAGTTCGCCTTGCGCGGGGCGGAGCGGGAGGCCCCCGTGATTCCGGCGGGGGCGACGGGCGCGGAAGGCCACTGAGCCGAGGGGCCGTGACGTGTCAGGTGGCGACCTGGACCGCGCCTGACACGTCAACGGCTCGACTCAGCCCGGGGCTCGCGTGCGGCTTCCCTCGAAGCCGTCCCTACCGCGCGCGTGGTCTTCGGCTTGCACAAGGTGCCTCGAACTTGAAATCCGAGGGGTCGATGCGCTTCGTGCTGGGAGTCGTTGTCGCGGTGGGGCTGGTGGGCTGTGGTGGTCCGGAGATGCAGGGTGTCGATGCGGTGGAGAGCATCGGCCAGGAGATTGTCGGAGGCGTGGAGGCGCGCCCGGGGAGCCACCCCTGGATTGTCAGCATGCAGCAGTACGGGATCCACTTCTGCGGCGGCTCTCTCATCCGGGTCAGCGCGACGAAGCAGGAGTCGGACATCATCGTCACGGCCGCGCACTGTGTCTATGACGGCACGTCGAGTCTAACGGTCTCCGCGGGCATTCACGACCTCATGCGTCCCGGGGCGGGTACCCAGACGGTCCGAGGAGTGAAGACTGTCTACCATCCGGCCTACGACCCGGACACGACGATTAACGACATCGCCGTCGTCAAGCTCGAGAAGCCCCTCAAGTTCTCCTCCACGGTCCTGCCCATCCTGCTCCCGCTCGCGGGAGAGACCGTCTCGGACAACGCCGAGGCGACAGTGGCGGGGTGGGGCCTGACACGCGAGGGCGGATATGACACGTCCCCTGTCCTGATGCAGGTAGGGGTCCCCACCATCCCGCATCAGCTCATGGTGAATGCCTACCGCTCTCAAGGTATCCACATCGATCGCTACGCGATGCTCGGGGCGGGGTACTCGCAGGGGGGCAAGGACGCCTGCCAGGGCGACAGTGGGGGACCGCTCTTCATGCTCGGAGCGCAGGGCAAGCCAGTGCTCCAGGGCATCGTGAGCTTTGGCGTGGGCTGCGCGAGGCCCGGCCTGCCCGGCATCTATGCCCGGGTCTCCAACTACATCCCGTGGATCAACACCCAGGTTCGCCTCCTGAGCGTCACGGCGAGGCTGTAGTCCGCCTGGACGTGCCGCGTTCGAGCCCGTGGCTCCCTGGGGGACTGCTCAGTCGCCCGGGCCGTGGCTACCTTGAGGCGCCGGGAGGTGCCTGTGGCGAAGCCGGGCCCGAAGTCCGGGAAGAGGTCGCGCTCGAAGCCGATGAGGGGCTCGGACACCGCGCTGCTCATCATCGACGTCATCAACGACCTGGACTTCCCCGGGGGAGAGCACGTGCTCCCCTGGGCGTCGCGGATGGTGGAGCGATTGGCGCCCTTCGCCCAGCGGATGCGCAAGGCGGGGGTGCCGGTCATCTACGTCAACGACAACTTCAACCACTGGCGCAGCAACTTCCGGGACGTCTACCGGCACTGCACCCGGGCGGGCAGCCGGGGCCGAGGCATCGCCCGGGCCTTGCGGCCCCATGCCACGGACTACTTCGTCCTCAAGCCCAAGCACTCGGCCTTCTTCGCCACGTCGCTGGTTCCCCTCTTGGAGTATCTGGGGACGAAGAAGCTGCTGATGGCGGGCATCGCCACCAACCTGTGCGTCTTCTTCAGCGCCCATGACGCGCACATGCACGAGTACGACATCACCGTGCTGAGCGACTGCTGTTGCGCGGAGAGCGACACGGACCACGATCTGGCGTTGGACCAGCTCCAGCGCTTCCTGCGGGTCCGCGTGTGCAGGGCCGACGAGGTGAAGCGTGGAGGTCGCGTCCGCCGGCCCGTGCATCCCTCGAAGGGGTCCGGGCGTCTGTAACGGGGCTCAACCCACCCAGGGTGCGAAGCTTCTGCGTCCGGCCGCGGGTTGCGCCTAGACTGCCGCCCCGTGTCCAGGTCTTCCGAGCAGAGCCCCCAGGGTGGTTTCCGCGCCCGACTCCACACCATCATCTTCGAGGCCGATACTCCGGCGGGGAAGGCGTTCGACGTGGCCCTGCTTTGGGCCATCGTCTTCAGCATCGCGGCGGTGATGCTGGAGAGCGTGTCCTCCATCCGGGTCCGGTACGCGACCGCCCTGCAGGTGGCGGAGTGGTTCTTCACCGTCATCTTCGCGCTCGAGTATGTGCTGCGGCTCATCGCCGTGCGCCGGCCGCTGGACTACGCGCGCAGCTTCTTCGGGCTGGTGGACCTGCTGGCCATCCTCCCATCCTTCCTGAGCGTCATCTTCCCCGGTGCGCAGACGCTGCTCGTGGTCCGCGTGCTGCGGCTGCTGCGAGTCTTCCGGGTGCTGAAGCTGGGGCACCTGTTGGGGCAGGCGGAGGTCCTGCTCACCGCGCTGCGAGCGAGCCGGGGGAAGATCATCGTCTTCCTCGGCTTCGTGCTGACCGTGGACGTGGTCATGGGCGCCATCATGTATCTGGTGGAAGGGGAGCAGCACGGCTTCGACAGCATCCCGAGGTCCATGTACTGGGCCATCGTGACGATGACGACGGTGGGCTTCGGCGACATCACTCCCAAGACGGTGCCCGGTCAGTTCATCGCGTCGGTGTTGATGATCATGGGCTACGGCATCCTCGCGGTGCCCACCGGCATCGTCTCCGTGGAGCTGGCCGCCGCCACGAAGCAGCGTCCGGACACCCAGGCCTGTCCCGGCTGTGGCAAGCAGGGACATGACCTGGACGCGCGCTTCTGCAAGGCGTGTGGGACGGCGCTGGACTGGGCGCCCGCGAAGCCCGCCGTGTGAGCGGGACCGGGGTGTTCAGTGTTCACCGCGCGTCGGAAAACCCCGCCGGGGAGCGGCTTCATTCGTGAGCATGCTGTGCGCACGTTGAAGCTGTCCCATTCCCTGGAGACCTCGCGATGAACCTCTTCATCACTGGCGCCACCGGCTTCATCGGCGGCACCCTGGCGTTGGACCTGAAGGCCCGGGGGCATGTCATTCGCGGGTTGGTGCGCGACGACGCGAAGGGCAAGAAGCTGGCCGCGCTCGGCATCGAGCCAGTGCGCGGAGACCTGGACGACACAGCGTTGCTCACAGCCGAGGCCCGTCGCGCGGACGGCGTCATCAACGCGGCCAGCAGCGATCATGACAAGGCCATCCTGGCGTTGATTGAAGGCGTGCGCGGCTCCGGCAAGCCGCTCATCCACACCAGCGGCTCCAGCGTCATCGGCGACGACGTGAAGGGCGACGCCCTGTCGCCCAAGGTGTTCGACGAGGAGACGCCGTTCATCGTCGAGCCGGAGAAGCAGGCGCGGCATGCGCTCGACAATCGAGTCCTCGCCGCCGAGGGCGCGCGCGGCATCGTGCTGTGCAACACGATGATCTACGGCACGGGCAAGGGCCTGAGCCGGGACAGCGTGCAGATTCCTCCGCTCGTCGCCCAGGCTCGCAAGAGCGGGGTGGTGCGAATCGTCGGCAAGGGCATCAACCGCTGGTCCAACGTGCACCTGGATGATGTCACCACGCTCTACGCGCTGGCGCTGGAGCGGGCGCCCGCGGGGGCCTTCTACTTCGTGGAGAACGGCGAGGCGTCCTATGCGGAGATTGGCGAGGCCATCGCGGCGCGGCTGAAGCTGGGGCCGGTGCGGTCATGGAGCGTCGAGGAGGCCTCGCGCGAGTGGGGCGAGGGCCATGCGCGCTACTCGTTCGGCTCCAACAGCCGGGTGCGCGCGAAGCGGGCACGGCGCGAGCTGGGCTGGGCGCCGCGTCATGACTCCGTGACGGCGTGGATTCGCGACGAGATGCCCGTCGACTGAGCGGGGGCATGGCTGTCTCCGCGAGGTGTCCTGGCGGATCGTCCACTTCCGCGCGTTGAGCGCATCCTTCTTCCATCCCGCAATGCACATCGGGTTTGCTGCGCGCCGTCAGAGCCTCGTTTCCATCCCAGCTCGCGGAGTGAGTCCATGCGTACCTTGTTGACGACCCTGGCCTGCACCACCCTCCTGTCTTTCGCGGGGGCCGCCCACGGGCAGGCTCCAGCCAAGCCCACGAAGCCGAGTGGCAACATGGCCCCCGGTGGCGCCGCGGGCAGCCAGCAGTCCGAGCCTCGCCAGGGACCGAATCCCACGGGCGCGCCCGTCGAGACGGCGCCGCCCAACGTGCCCGAGTTCAAGCCGGCCTTCCCGGGACAGACGCGCGCGCCGGGAGTCCAGTCGCGCACGCAGATTCAGGTCACCGAGGTGGCCAAGGGCTTCGACAAGCCGTGGGCCATCGCGTTCCTGCCGGACCAGCGCATGCTGGTGACGGAGAAGCCGACCGGGAAGCTCTTCATCGTCACGCAGAAGGGCGAGAAGTCGGCGCCGGTCGCGGGGCTGCCGCCCGTGGATGGACGCGGTCAGGGTGGGCTCCTCGATGTGGAGGTGGGGCCGGACTACGCGACGAGCGGCCTCATCTACTGGAGCTATTACGAACCGCGCAAAGGCGGCAACGGGCTCGCGGTGGCGCGCGCGAAGCTGGTGGATGGGGCGAAGCCCAAGGTCGAAGGCCTGAAGGTCATCTTCCGCATGGAGCCCACGCTGGAGTCGACGCTGCACGCGGGCGGGCGACTGGTCTTCGCGCCGGATGGGAAGCTGTTCATCACGCTGGGCGAGCGTTCGGTGCTCCCGGGCCGCGTCCAGGCGCGCGACTTGAAGAGCGACTTCGGGAAGATTGTCCGCATCAACCCGGACGGCTCCATTCCGAAGGACAACCCGTTCGTGGGTCGCAAGGACGCGCGCCCTGAAATCTGGACGCTGGGCCACCGCAACGTCCTGTCCGCGGCGCTCGACAGCCAGGGCCGGCTCTGGGAGGTGGAGATGGGGCCGCGCGGGGGTGACGAGCTGAACCTCATCGAGAAGGGCAAGGACTACGGCTGGCCCACCATCGGCTATGGCGAGGAGTACTCGGGTGCGCCCATCCACAAGTCCACGCAGGGCCCGGGCATGGAGCAGCCGGTGTACTACTGGGACCCGGTGATTTCGCCCTCGGGCATGACCATCTACTCGGGGGACTTGTTCCCGGAATGGAAGGGCAACTTCTTCATCGGGGGGCTGTCGAGTCAGGCGCTGGTGCGGCTGGTGCTCAAGGACGACCGCGTGGTGGGCGAGGAGCGGTTGCTCAGGGACCAGGACGCGCGCATCCGCGAGGTCGTCCAGGGTCCCGAGGGCGCGCTCTATCTCCTCACGGATGATGATGACGGGAAGCTGCTCAAGCTGACGCCGCGCTGAGCGGCTGTCGGAGGCTCAAGGCGCTCGCGTGGGGGCGGGGTTCAGCCCGATACTCGAGCGCATGAGCGATGAGGTCGAAGCGGTGGGCTGGGATGCCATCGACACCGCGCTGGGAGGAGTCCACGGAGACATCGAGCCGCCCGCGCTGCATGCGTCCCTGGGGGGCAGGTCATGGCGGGCATGAAGTACTCATTCGTCTTCGGTGTCTTCGCGGCGCTGCTCACGGTCCTGGCCTTCCAGCTTCGAGGCCTGGGCTGGGGACTGCTCTGGCCCGCGCTGAGCTTCGCGCTGGTGGCGGTGGCGTATGTCGGGGCGGGGCCAGCGGTCTTCGGCAAGCGCGGCGATGGGCGGATGCGGCCCTGGGCGCTGGTCGTCTTGTTGCCCTACCTGCTGATGACCTGGGCGACGTGGCACCTCGCCCGGCGGCTCTCGCGTGAGTCCGTGCATGACGAGGTCGCGCCCGGCATCGTCATTGGACGCCGGCTGTTGGCGGGGGAGCTACCGGTGGGAACTCGGACCGTGGTGGACCTGACGTCCGAGTTCATCGAGCCCGAGGGCATCCGGAGCGTCGAGCACTACGTGTGTCTGCCCATCCTCGACGCGACGGCACCGTCGGCGGAGCGCCTGGCGTCCCATATCGAGTCATGGGCCACGCTGCCGACGCCGCTCTACATTCACTGTGCCCAGGGACACGGGCGCACGGGGATGGTTGCCGCGGCGGTGCTCATGGCGCGCGGGTTGGCTCCTGATGCGAAGCAAGCCCTCTCCAGGGTGCAGAAGGCCCGGCCAGGGGTTCGACTGTCGGCGGCTCAAGGAGCCACCTTGGATGCGCTGGGCGCGCGGTTGCTTCGCACGGAGCACGATACCACCCGCGTTTACGGTGCGTGATTCAGTCGCGGCGCACGTGCACTGTACGTTCGCAGCAACAACCGGGTCGCAACCTGTTCTCCGGTGCGCCATCTCCTGAATCTGTCCGGTGTGCTGACCGAGCCACCGGTGACCAGAGGGCGGAGTGTCCATATGGCGCGGGGAATGATGCAGAAGCCAATGTCATCACAGTCGTCTGTGCGCGGGGCGTTGTCATGACCGCCCCTCTCCGACGGATGCGCTCGTCGAAGCAGCCCACCATGGAGCAGCGCCTGGAGGCGCTCGACTGGGAGGGGCTCGGCTCGGAGCTGGGGATGCGCGGGTGTGCCACGCTGGCCTCCATGCTGACGCCCGACGAGTGCGCGGCGCTCTCGTCGCTCTACGCCTCGGACGCGCCGTTCCGCAGTCGTGTCGTCATGGCTCGGCACGGCTTTGGTCGGGGCGAGTACAAGTACTTCGCCTATCCGCTCCCCGACCTCGTCGCGCGTCTACGAAGTGGGCTCTATCCCCCGCTCGCCGCCATCGCGAATCGCTGGAACGAAGCGATGGGGATCGACACGCGCTACCCAGACACGCACGCCACCTACCTTGCGCGCTGTCATCAGGCCGAGCAGCTCCGGCCGACCCCACTGCTCCTCCAGTACGGAGAGGGTGACTACAACTGCCTCCACCAGGACCTCTATGGCGATGAGGTCTTTCCCCTCCAGGTGGCCTTCCTCCTGTCGGAGCCGGAGCGAGACTTCACCGGAGGCGAGCTGGTCCTCACCGAGCAGCGTCCGCGCATGCAGTCCCGCGCGGAGGTGGTGCCGCTTCGCCAGGGAGATGGCGTCATCTTCCCGGTCCACCACCGCCCCGTGCAGGGCACGCGAGGCATCTATCGCGTCAACATGCGACACGGCGTGAGCCGCCTCCGCTCGGGTCACCGGCACACGGCAGGCATCATCTTCCACGACGCCCGCTGAGGGCTCCCAGGCCCGGCTTCGTCAGTCGCCTCGGAGCGCGACCGAGGGCGACACCCTCGCCGCCCTCCGAGCGGGGAGCAGGGCCGCGACAAAGGCCACCAGCCCCAGCACCACGAGCACCACCGCGTACGTGAGCGGATCCACGGGCTGAACCCCATGGAGCAGATGCGCGACGGTCCGACCGGCCCCCGCGGCGAGCGCGAGCCCGAGTCCCAGCCCCACCGCCGTCAGTCCCAGGTAGCGACGCAGCACCAGGTTCGTCACCTGGTGTGTCCTCGCACCCAAGGCCATGCGGATGCCCAGCTCCCGCGTGCGCTGGGATACCGCATAGGCGACGACGCCATAGAGTCCCACCGCCGCCAGCAACAGCGCCACCCCGGCGAAGACTCCGACGAGCAGCAGGTAGAAGCGAAGCGGCGCCACCGTGCGGTCCACGACCGAGGCCAGCGTGCGGACACTCCCCAGCGCGAGGCTCGCATCGAGCGCCCGGACCTCCGCGCGCACCGCCGAGGCGAGCGTCAGCGGGTCCGCCGACGTCCGCAGCACCAGAGTCATCTGCGTACCGCGCGCCTGCTCATAGGGGAGATAGACCTCCGCGACGGCCGGCGCCGCCAGCCCGTCGATGGCGAGGTTGTCCACCACTCCGACCACGACACCTCCGAAGGCACCGTTCCCCCAATTGACGTCCGTGCTCAGCGTCCGCCCCAGCGGGTCCTCGTTCGGCCAGAACCCGCGCGCGGCCTCCGCGTTCACCAGCACGGCGCGCCTGCCCTCACCCCGGTCCTCGTCGCTCAGCCTCCGGCCGCGCAGGAGCTTCACGCGCAGGGTCTCCAGGGCCCCCGGACTGACGATGCGCACGCTGGCCTTCCACGGCTCCATCCCAGACGGCAGCGGGCGCTGGGGGTCCTTCAGGTCGAGGGGCATCTTGCCGCCGTCCATCGGCAGGCCCGCGACGATTCCCGCGGCCTCGACGCCGGGCAACGCGCGCACCCGCGTGAGGAGTTGGTCGAAGAAAGCCTCGGGCGCGGCCGTGCCGAAGCCATATCGATTAGGCGGCAGGTCGAGCTTCACCGTGAGGACGCCATCCGACTCGAACCCCGGGGCCACCTGCTGGAGGTGCACGAAGCTGCGCAACAGCAATCCCGCGCTCACCAGCAGCAACACCGCGAGCGCCGTCTCTCCGACGATGAGCAGCGCGCGCGTCTTGTGGTGGTGGGCGCCACCGCCACTCCCCGCGTTCGCCAGGCGCAGCCCGCTTCCGAGTGACACGCGCGAGGCCTTCAGCGAGGGGACGAGCCCGAACAACACCGTGGTGAACATCGCCAACGCGGCGGTGAAGGAGAGCACGGTGCCGTCGATGGAGGCCTCGTCGAGGCGCGGAATGTCCCGGGGGCCGAACGCGACCAGCGCATCCATTGCCCACAGGGCCGCGAGCAACCCCATGGCTCCACCCGCTAGCGCCAGCAGGCCGCTCTCCGCGAGCAGTTCGCGAACAAGTCGGCCCCGGCTCGCGCCCAGGGCGAGGCGAATCGACAGCTCTCCCTCACGGGTGGCCGCGTGTGCGAGCAGCAGATGGGTGAGGTTCGCGCACGCGACGAGCAGCACCAGCCCTACAGCGCCCATCAACATCAGCAGCGAGGGACGCACCTGTCCCAGCAGCACGTCGCGCAGGGACTCCACGCTCGCCCCCACGTCCGCGTTCGTGCGGGGATATTGCTCGGCCAGTCCCCGTGCAATCACGGAGACCTCGGCGCGCGCCTGCTCGATGCTCACGCCGGGCGCGAGTCGTCCATACACCTCCAGCCAGTGGGCACCGCGTGCCTCCGGCGTCAGCGAATCCGCGTCCAGGCCCAGGGGCACCCAGACCTCCGAACGCGCCGGGAAGTCGAAGCCCGGTGCCATGACGCCCACCACCGTGGCGGGAACGCGGGCTCCCGTATTCACGGTTCGTCCCACCACCGTCGGACTTCCTCCGAAGCGACGCTGCCACAGGCCATGAGAGATGACGGCGACCGGAGGCGCTCCCGGAGCATCGTCCCCAGGCTGGAGCGCCCGGCCCAGGTGCACGCGAGGGCCAAGCACCTGGAACAGCTCGGCCGTGGCGAGCGTGCCCTGGACCTTCTCGGGGGCGGCCTCGGCGTCATGCGCGCCCAGGGTCAGCTCGACACTCGTGAGCGCGGCCAGTCCAGTGAAGGCGCGCGCCTGCTCCCTCATGCTCACCAGGTCTGGCGGCGAGGTGGGACCAGGGCCCTGCTTCCTCACGCTGTACAGCCGCACCACGCGCGCGTCGTCCTGGAGGGGGAGGGGACGCAGCAGCACGGTGTGCACCACGCTGAAGATGGCCGCGTTCGCCCCGATTCCGAGCGCGAGCGTGAGCACCGCCACCAGCGTGAACGTGGGACTGCGGCGCAACCGGCGCAGCGCGTGACGGGAATCCTGGAGGAGAGAGTCCATGGCGTGGGGACCGACAGCACGGACCGTGCCATGAAGGCTCACTCCCTGTCGCCAGACTGGCCGTGCGCTGAGCTGCCAGGTGGAGTGGCCGGAGCTGGGACGCGCGATTCCCGCCTCCGGACACCGTGCTCGCGAGTGTCAGTCTTTCGGGGCGACACGTGAGGCGGAACTCGGCCATGCCAGCGGCGGTCCGCCAGCTTCGTTCCCGCCGCCGTCCGGTCGGCCCGCACCCGCTCCCCGCCGCGTGATTCGTGGCGACCGGGAAGGTCGCGTCACTTCGGGCAAGCCAGTGCGGGCAATGTGTTGATTCAGGTGCGGGCGCCACGCCTGATGAAAGGGGTCGGTCAATGGTGTCTGGCAGGATGTTTGAGATATGATTGACGTGTTGTGAGATGAAAGGAGTCAGTCGCCCAGGAGGAGCATCACGGCAGTGACTGCCGTTGTCTCTCCCAGGCGCGCGAGGCCATGGCCCGTGACAAGCACAGCGAGAACATCGGTGGCGGTATGCCTCGGCTCATTGAGCGCATCCACTCGGAGCCGGTCCGCGTGGGAACGGATGCGAACACGCCGTTCAATGAGTCCGTGATGGATGTGCTCCACCCCAGGAAGTTCATCGAGGGGTCCCCCTTCGCGAAGCACATGATGCAGCTCCGGGAGCGGCTGTATGGAGCGCATTCCGGGAAGGATGCGCCGCCCTCCTGGAGCTATGAGCCCCAGTACTTCCGGCGTGTCATGCGTGACGACCCCCATGCCCTGGGGGCGGCGTTCGAGGGCCGGACCCGGGAGTGCAGCGAGATTCTCGAGAACGGCTGTGCCCTCCTCGCGCACATCAACAAGCTCCGAACCACGGGTACCTCCTCTGATTCATCGTCGGAGACGGGTCCGGTCTGGCCTGTGGTCGTGACTGGAGAAGATGGGCTTGTCCGGGAGATTCTGACCCAGGCGCGAGGCGGCGCGAACCAGGGGAGAAGCACCAAGTCCCCGGAGGTGTCAGGCTGCGCGAACCCATCGTGGCTCCAGGTGATGGACGAGCATGGGCTGCGCGGTGCGGCGGCCTACCCGATATTCAACTCCGGGGCATGGCTCGGCGGACTCAGTGGTGGCGAGTTCGGCGACTGGCGGCAGGACTATCTCTGCACCCTGATCTACGGCTTCTACCTCGAGTACAACCTGGACACGGTGGGTGGCTCGAATCACAACCACTACGTCAGGGACCTCTGTTGCCTGTGGGAGATGCCTGACCTTCCCGCGGAGCTGCGAACCAGGAGGGCCCACTTGTTGGGCGAGATGGCGTATATCGACGGGAAACGCAGGATGGAGGCGGAGCTCCGAGCCATCCCCACGACCGGGCTGACCGCGTGGGTGTTTGGGGACCGTGACCGCTGGCGCGATTTCAAGGCCTGTGACTCGGGCATGTTCGGCCACTACCTGTCGTGTGTCCCTGGCGACAGCGGTCGCGATGACCTGATGTTGACGGGATTGACCCAGGACTGGGCCGACCTTGGTCCGGATCTCCGGAACGGAGAATGCGCCCAGAGCGTGCTGACGCTGACTCGCGGCTCGATTTCCACCGCTTCGCTCATCGAGGCTTACGAGCGCAGCGTGTGGATGGTGAACGCCGAGCTCACCCCAGAGGGCGGAGTCAAACCCGAGCGGTTCTCCCTGATGTTCGTCATCATGGATGTCTGCGTCTGGAACATGTGCAACCACAGGCACGACCTCTGGCGCTACTTCGCGCTCGCCTCGGATGCCTGTGGGCAGGTTCAGCGCCGGGACCTCTACAAGTCGGGCCAGCTCGCGGACTGTTATTCGAAGGAGTTCGAGCCCACCGAGCCAGCGGGTTCGTCACGCGTGACGGTTCCGCGCCGACCGCTCCACTACACCGTGACTGTCGCTGGAAGGAAACACTCCGGCTCCATCGACATCCACACCGCGGTCGTTGACGCCGTCGAGAGCGGAAGCTTCCCCATGGAGCTGGTGGAGTACGAGTACCTCATCCCGAGGCTTCTCTGCATGAAGGCCATCACCTCCTCGGAGTTCCTCTCGCACATGGACGCGTTCTATTGCGAGCACCACGCCATCCTCATGCGCGCCGCGCACAAGTCGAACTTCAGCATGGAGTTCTCCACGGCGCTCATCTTGTTCACGATGGAGCAGTGGTGGTTTGGATTTCCCTACGCGGTGGGCCTCGGGAGTCTGATTGAAGCCCAGCCAGGAACCGTCGCCAATGATCGGGTTCACCCAGACCGGTGAGCCACCAGACGGAATGGCCGGAGCTGGGACACGAGGTTCCCTGCTCCGGCCACCCATCGCCACGGATTCGTGTTCGAGGCTCAGTTCTTGGGGAAGCAGCCCACGGACAGGGCCCACGGCTCGCTGCTGTGAACGCCATCGCCCGCCACCAGGTACACCCAGTCTCGGGTGGCGCGGAAGATGACCGGATTGGACGAGTCCGGGCCCGGATTGATGTCCGCCACGCGGGTTCCCGACGCGGTGCCGTTGGTCCACGCCAGCTCCACGCCCACCGACTCCTCGTAGTAGACGAACGTCGCGCCGCCGCCCACGACGAAGGGCGGGTAGGGGTCTCCTGAGATGGAGTGGTCGGGCCCGGGTCGCAGGTCCTTGATGAGATGGGTGCCCGAAGTCGTTCCGTCGGTGACCCAGGGCTCTTTCCCCTCGCCGGGCGTGGTGGCGTAGAAGAAGACCTTGTTCTTGCCGGCGACCAGGCTGGAGGGCTCGTACCCCGGCTGTGGCGACGTCGGGTGGGTGTCCGCGAGCATCAAGGTCCCCGCAGTCGTACCGTTGCTCCTCCAGGGCTCCCGGCCATGGGTGCCGTCGTCGGCGAACAGGATGACGTTGCCCTTCAGTGGCACCAGTTCACGGGGCGCCGAGCCCGTGGCACCGGGACGGATGTCCTTCACGAGGCGCGTGTCGTCCTCGCAGCCCATCGACGTCCACAACTCCGCGCCGTGGACGCCATCGTTCGCGGTGAAATAGAGCTTCTTCTTCCCTGACGTCAGCCAGGCGATGTCCGAGCCCTCCGAGCCCGCACGGATGTCCATGACCAGCTCGGTTTCCTCCGTCGTTCCGTCCGTCGTCCAGAGCTCCCGCCCGTGGGTGCCGTCATCCGCCACGAAGAACAGGGTGCCGTCTTCCAGGCGGAAGAGCTGATCGGGTGACGAGTCCGTGGCTCCGGGCGCGATGTCTCGCACCAATCGGGTTCCGCCGCTCGTGCCGTTGGACTTCCACAGCTCACGACCCTTGTCGCCGTCGTCCGCGGCGAAGAGGAGCCGCTTGCCATCCAGGAGGAGCTGCCCGGGTGAAGAGCTCGCGAAGCCCGGGGCGATGTCCTCCACGAGGCGCGTTCCCCCCGTCGTTCCATCGCTGCGCCACAGCTCCGTGCCGTGCGTACCGTCATCGGCGGCGAAGTAGAGCGCCTTGCCCATGGCGACTGGGTTGATGGGGTTGGCGGAGAAGGCATCGCCGAAGGGGTTGATGTCCTCGACCAGCCGGGTGCCTCCGGGAGTGCCATCCGTCTTCCACAGCTCACTGCCGTGGATGCCATCGTCGAGGATGAAGAGGACCTTGGAGCCCACGACGGCCATCCGCTTGGGGGCGTCGGAGAGGTTTCCGAGCAGCAGCGTGGCCTTCCATCCGGACGACTTCTCCTCCAGCTTCCACAGGGCGTAGGTGTCGAGGCTCGGACCGTAGATGACGCTCATGTAGACGACGCCATCCACTTCGGCGCTATCGAGCGGGAACGTCGAGCCGGTCCCTGGCGCGAGGTCCGCGACGAACTGGGGGCCGGTGCACTGCGGTGGGTTGTTCAGGTCCTGGCTCAGCTCGAGCCCGGAGTCGCTGTCGGTGGTCGGTGGGTCCACCGACTCCTCCATGGGTCCGCAGGCGCAGAGCAGCGCACAGCTGCTGGCGAGGAGGTATGAATGGGGATGTCGCATCGATTCATTTCCTTTCCCCGGACCCACGTTCATCCGGGTCCGCGGAATGTGGAGGGTGACTGGCGAATGCCCAGTGCTCTGGGGCATGAGGTCAGGTTCTCCAGTTCACCGATGTGAATGAGTCGACGCTTCCCGGCGCGGCTATCATCGGGCCTCGGCGGACGGGGCACGTGATGGACGACTTCCAGGCGATTCTGAATGAAGTGATGGCGGCCATCCGGCCGGTGGTGGGGCAGGGGCGCGTGGCCAACTACATCCCGGCGCTCGCCGCGGTGGACCCCTCGCGGTTCGGCATGGCGCTGGCGACGGTGGATGGAGAGGTGTTCGGTGTAGGGGATTGGCGGGTGCCCTTCTCGGTGCAGAGCATCTCGAAGGTGTTCGCGCTGGCGCTGACGCTGGCCAGAGACGGTGATTCGCTGTGGCGCAGGGTGGGCAAGGAGCCCTCGGGCAATCCGTTCAACTCGCTGGTGCAGCTCGAGTATGAGCAGGGCGTGCCCCGCAACCCGTTCATCAACGCGGGGGCCCTGGTCGTCACGGACCGGCTGCTGAGCCTCACGGGGGACTCACGCGGGTTGCTGCGGGAGTTCCTGCGGGCGGAGAGCGGCAACGCGTCCGTGGACTTCGACCCGGTGGTCGCCGCGTCCGAGGCCGAGCATGGCCACCGCAACTCCGCGCTGGCGCACTTCATGGCGAGCTACGGCAACATCCAGAATCCGGTGCCGCGCGTGCTGGAGCACTATTTCTGGCAGTGCTCATTGTCGATGAGCTGCGCGGACCTGGCTCGGGCCTGCGGTTTCCTGGCGCGACATGGGCAGGGCGCGAAGGGTGAGCGATTGCTCACGCGCAGCCAGGCCAAGCAGGTCAACGCGGTGATGCTCACGTGCGGCACGTATGACGCCGCGGGTGAGTTCGCCTATCGCGTGGGCCTGCCCTGCAAGAGTGGTGTCGGTGGCGGCATCATCGCCGTCATCCCGAATCGCTGTGGCTTGTGTGTGTGGAGCCCGGGGCTGGATGCCCACGGCAACTCCGTTGCTGGCGTGGAAGCGCTGGACCGCTTCACGACGCTGACCGGACTCTCGGTGTTTTGATGGGGATGGGTGGCGTCGAAGGTAAACCGGTCCTCGCGAAGATGTTCTTCCGCTGAGGACCGGCCCCCACCGCCCATCCCTCACGCCCGAGCCGTCCCGTGTGCTGCAA